>JAEDMI010000090.1 GCA_016303085.1 Acetatifactor sp. | reverse complement strand
GCAAGTATCGACAAGGTGCTTGCAAATGCGGAAATAAAAACCATGATAAATGCCTTCGGATGCGGCTTTTCGGAAGGCTACGGAAATGATTTTGATATCACCAAACTGCGCTATGACAAAATCATCATTATGGCGGATGCGGATGTAGACGGCGAGCATATTTCCAATCTGCTGCTCACATTATTTTATCGGTTTATGCCTGAACTGATTTTCGAGGGGCATGTTTATATCGCCATGCCGCCTCTGTATAAAGCTATGCCTTCCAAAGGTCAGGAAGAATATCTGTACGACGACAAAGCGTTGGAAAAATACAGAAAGACTCACAAAGGCCCCTTTACCTTACAGCGTTACAAGGGGTTGGGTGAGATGGATGCGGAGCAGCTCTGGGAGACAACGCTGAACCCGGAAACCAGGCGGATGAAGCTTGTTGAAATTGAAGATGCCCGCATGGCATCCGAAATCACAGGTATCCTCATGGGAACGGATGTCCCTCCCCGCAAGGCGTTCATCTATGAGCATGCAACGGACGCGGAACTGGATTATAATGCGTAGTGATATTTTGCCGCAACATCGCTTTGGATTAACCGGAAGGGTAATGGATTAGGATATAAATAAACGGAAGGTAACAAAATGGAAGATAACAGCAGAATTATCAAAACAGAATACTCAGAGGAGATGCAGAAGTCCTTTATCAACTATGCCATGAGCGTCATTATCGCACGTGCGCTGCCGGATATCAGGGACGGCTTAAAGCCTGTACAACGCCGTACTCTTTATGACATGTACGAACTGGGTATCCGCTATGACAGACCTTACAGAAAGAGTGCCCGAATTGTGGGTGATACCATGGGTAAATATCATCCCCACGGTGACAGCTCCATCTATGATTCCCTGGTGGTGATGACGCAGGATTTCAAAAAGGGGATGCCTCTTATCGACGGGCACGGCAACTTCGGCAATATTGAGGGCGACGGTGCCGCTGCCATGCGATATACGGAGGCAAGACTTCAAAAAGTGACACAGGAAGCCTTTCTCGCGGATTTGGATAAGGATGTGGTTGACTTCATGCCCAACTTCGACGAGACAGAAAAGGAACCTACTGTTCTTCCTGTAAAAATTCCTAATTTCCTGGTAAACGGCTCTGAGGGTATCGCTGTCGGTATGGCTACCAGTACACCGCCCCATAATCTGTCTGAAGTCATTGATGCCATGAAGGCCTACATGATGGATGAAAACATTACGACCGCAGAACTGATGCGTTATATAAAGGGACCCGATTTCCCCACCGGCGGTATTGTCACCAATAAGGATGAACTTTTGGAAATCTATGAGACCGGTGTGGGAAAGATAAAGATCCGCGGCAAGGTGGAATTTGAAAAAACCAAGGGCGGCAAGACAAATGTAGTTATCACTGAAATTCCTTACCCCATGATTGGTATGAATATTTCCAAATTCCTGCAGGATGTGGCGGCTCTCTCTGAGACAAAAAAAACACAGGATATCGTGGATATTTCAAACCAGTCCTCCAAGGAGGGCATCCGAATTGTGATTGAACTGCGCAAGGATGCTGACCCTGAAAATTTTGTAAATCTGCTTTACAAGAAGACACGTCTGGAGGATACCTTCGGTGTCAATATGCTTGCCATCTACGAGGGAAGACCGGAAATCATGGGCTTAAAGGCAATCCTGAAGGCTAATGTCGACTTCCAGTTTCAGGTGGCAACCAGAAAGTATACCAACCTTCTTGCCCATGAAATGGAGAAGAAAGAAGTACAGGAGGGATTGATTAAGGCCTGCAATGTGATCGACCTGATTATCGAGATTCTCCGGGGCTCTAAAGACCGTGCCATGGCGAAAGCATGCCTGACGGAAGGAAAAATAGACGGTATTAAATTTAAGTCCAAGGAATCCAAGATTATGGCAACCCAGCTGATGTTTACCGAAAAACAGGCTAATGCCATTCTGGATATGCGGCTGTACAAATTGATTGGTCTGGAAATCGAGGCTCTGATTAATGAGCACGAAGAAACCATGGCGAATATCTATCGTTACGAGGATATCCTGGACCGCCGGGATTCCATGGCACAAGTGATCATGAATGAACTGGACGGCTTCAAGAAAGAATATGGTCGTAAGAGAAGAACAGCCATTGAGAATGCAGAGGAGGCAGTCTACAAGGAGAAGGAGATAGAGGAAGCGGAAATAGTCTTCCTGATGGACCGGTTTGGCTATGCAAAGACGGTGGACATGGCAACCTACGAACGAAACAAGGAAGCAGCCGACACTGAAAACCGTTTTGTATTTACCTGCAAGAATACCGGTAAAGTCTGTCTGTTTACCGATAGCGGACAGCTCCACACAATTAAGGTCATGGACTTACCCTTCGGAAAATTCCGAGATAAAGGTATTCCAATCGACAATGTGAGCAACTTTAATTCCGAGAAGGAAAAAATTGTTTATATTACGAGTCAGACGGAGCTGAACTTGAGGCAAGTAGTGTTCGTTACGGCCCAGTCTATGATGAAATTGGTGGACGGCGGAGAGTTTGATGTGTCCAAGCGTACTGTTGCGGCCACTAAGCTTCTCGAGGGAGATTCCGTGGTCAGCGTTATGTCTGTTTTAGAGCAGCGCAACATTATACTTCAGACAAAGGAGGGCTTTTTCCTTAGATTTCCCATTGAAGAAATCCCTGAAAAGAAAAAAGGCGCTGTGGGTGTACGGGGTATGAAGCTTGGTGCGAAGGATTCGGTGGAAAGGGTTTATTACACCCAGAACGCTGTCGAAACCGCCATTGAATATAAGGACAAGAAAGTAATACTGAACAATCTGAAAGCAGCAAAGAGAGATACAAAAGGAACCAAAATCAGAGTATAGGAAAATCGGAAGCCGTTTTTTGGCAGAATGAGAGGAAACATGAGAGTAATCGCAGGAACAGCACGCAGCCTTCCCCTAAAAGCGCCGGAAGGTCTTGATACCAGGCCTACCACAGACAGAATCAAGGAAACGCTTTTCAATATGCTTCAGGGTGATATACCCGGCTCCGTTTTTGTGGACTTATTCAGCGGAAGCGGGGCCATCGGCATTGAGGCATTGAGCAGGGGAGCGGTCAAGGCTTACTTCGTGGATAATTCTCCGAAAGCAGTTTCCTGTATTCAGCAAAATCTGACATTTACGAAAACGGAAGACCGTGCTATAGTATTAAAGCAGGATGTAGGCAGTGCCCTAAGCAGTATCTATGAAAAGAAAGTTGATATTATTTTTATGGACCCTCCATACAACTGCGGACATGAAAAAAATGTGCTTGCTATGCTTCGCGGTATGCGATATGTGACGGAAGAAACCATGATTATCGTAGAAGCATCTCTGGAAACGGATTTTTCTTATCTGGAGGAATTGGGCTTTTTTATAGTGAAAGATAAGCATTATAAGACAAACAGGCATGTGTTTATTCAAAGAATCGCAGAATAAAATCTATATTATAAAGAGGAATTGATTATGAAAAGAGCGGTTTACCCCGGAAGCTTTGATCCGGTAACCTACGGACATCTGGATGTCATAAAACGCGCCTCGGAAATATTTGATGTATTGATTGTAAGCGTTTTGAACAATAAAGAGAAGACCCCGTTGTTTTCTGTGGAGGAACGTGTTAAGATATTAAAAGAAGCTACAAAAGATTTGCCCAATGTACAGGTGGACAGCTTCAGCGGTCTTTTGATTAACTATGCTGCGAAAAATAATCTTCATGTGGCTGTAAGAGGGCTACGCGCCATTACCGATTTTGAGTATGAACTTCAGATTGCACAGACAAACCGAAAGCTATCCAACGGGAAGCTGGATACCATGTTTTTAACTACCAGTCTGGAGTATGCGTATCTCAGTTCCTCCAGCGTAAAGGAAATTGCAAGCTTTGGCGGTGATATCAGCCAATGTGTTCCTGATTTTGTAGCAGATTTGATTTATGAGAAATATCAGATTAAGAACAAGGAGTGACGCCCATGAGCAGTAGAATAGAGCAAATAATTGATGAGCTGGAGGAATACATCGAAAGCTGTAAGCCTAAGTTCATGTCAAATTCAGAAATTATTGTCAACAAAGATGAAATTGACGATTTGATTCGGGAACTCCGTATGAAGACACCTGACGAAATCAAGCGTTATCAGAAAATCATCAGCAATAAGGAAGCCATACTGAATGATGCCCGTGAAAAGGCTGAGAAACTGATAAATGAGGCAACCATTCACACCAACGAACTGATTAGTGAACATGAGATTATGCAACAGGCTTATGCTCAGGCCAACGAAGTGGTAACAATGGCTTCCCAGCAGGCTCAGGAGATTTTGGACAAGGCTACTATTGAAGCCAATGAACTTCGCATGCAGGCTGCCGGTTACACAGAGGATCGTCTGGCGGAACTGGAAAACATTATTCTTTCAGCAATTCAGGCTTCCACTTCAAACTATGAAAACCTTTTGGGTTCGCTTGGACAATATCGGGATCTGATTCATTCAAACCGTCAGGCACTTCATCCTGCGGAAGAGGAATTTGAGGATTTATCCCTTGACGATGCCGGCAATAGCGGACCTAATGTAATCCAATAACTGAAAAACAGGAAAACAAAGAACCGGTTTTCGCAAGGGAGCCGGTTTTTTCAAATCTGTAGGTTAAGAATATCGTACCAGAAAGGATTTTTATGCTGAGTTTGTTTAAAAAGACAGCACTTTTTATATTGCTGGGGGTGCTTGTTGTCTCTCCGTTATTCCCACTTCACGTCCATGGCGCAGAACGTTTGCAGGTTGTACCGGAGAGACCTGTGATTGTCATTGATCCCGGACACGGCGGTAGCAATCAGGGAACTGTCGAAGGAGAGCAGGATGAAAAATACATGACGATGACTACTGCCCTGGCAATGTATGAGGAGCTTTGTCTGTATGACAATGTAGATGTATATCTGACGAGAACGGAAGATAAGGATATCTCGTTGAAGGAAAGGGCGGAATTTGCAAAGAGTGTAAACGCCGATTTCCTGTTCAGCATTCACTATAATGCCTCCGAGAACCATGAGCTTTTCGGCGCGGAAATATGGATACCTTCCAAGGCTCCGTTCAACGGCTACGGGTATCAGTTCGGATATGAGTTTTTGTCTCAACTTGAGGAACGGGGACTTTTTATCAGAGGAATTAAGACAAGACTTGATGACAAAGGACGTGATTATTACGGGATTATCCGAGAATCTGCCGCACTTGAAATTCCGGCTGTCATTCTGGAGCATTGCCATGTGGACGCCCCCCGTGATTCGGACTTTTGCGACAGTGAAGAGGACTTGATAACACGCGGCAGGGAGGATGCCACAGCTGTGGCAAAATATCTCGGGTTAAAGAGCAGTGTACTAAATGTGGATTACTCCGAATATCAGCTTACGGAGGCTGAAGAGTCGGTTCCTGTTTCGGGAACACTTCGGGATGAGACGCCCCCGGATGTCTGCATGATTGAATTTTTAAAGGCAGACTACGAAAAATGCAGCTTAAGTCTTACTGTTTCTGCGGCTGATTACGACACCCCGCTCTTATACTATGATTACAGTACAGACGGCGGAATAACTTACAGTGGGCGGCAGCCGTGGCCGGGCAGTAATGCGCTGGATGGAAGTTATGAGGATACCTTTACCTTGAATCTGACGGTTTCTGACGAAAACAGGCCTAATGTAATTGTTCGTGCTTATAATCTGTTTGACCTCTTTACGGAAAGTAATCACTATGACAGCCCGAAAACTTTTGCGTACCCAAAGGAAACTGCTGAGGAGGAAGTACCTGTGAGTCAGGAAGAAACTTTTTCTCCCGAGGATGGGTCAGATGCCGCAGAAGCGGTTTTTTCGAAGCAGGCGGAGGAACAGAGGGAACCAGGTTTCATGACTTTTTTGGAAATTTGTCTTGCTGTTGTGATTTTGTTGTTTGTCATTCTGCTTATTTCTCAAGCTGTCTCCTATCACAATAGGAAAAAGCGGAGGCGTCAACGTAGAAAGGATGAAGGTGCAACCAGAAACCAGCACAGATAAAAACAGCCGGTTAACATGGTAAGCATGATTTTATGCCAGATATAGCTTTCTATAGATAATTCCGTTTTCCTGATGCAACAATAGGTTTGAGCAACGCAGGAAAGGCCGCCGAAAGACAGCACTAACAGGCTGTAAAGCGGTAATTCTCCTCCCAGCATGGACATTCCTCCCGTAATCTCCAAAAGAGGTGCCAACAGTGCGGGTTTTCTGCCAAGGAGAATATGGGGCAAAAGATTCAGAAGATTAAAAAGAATCATGTAGCCCCCCAGCGTCAGGATACTTTGAAGAGATGTGACCACAGATTCATCGACGGCTTCCAGAAGCCGTAAACTGAACCGTCCGTCGCTTTCCCGGAATGAATCAAACGGATGTCTTACGGAATTTAGGACGGGCTCCGGCATCAATGAGTTTTTAAATAGGGTATAACGCAGAACGATACCATACAATAAGGGAATCCCATACATGCCAAAGAGATAGGGCAGTGTCAGTTGTCTGTCCAAAAGCGGCAGCACAAAGCTGCAGAAATAAACCGGGCCTATGTTATTGCAGAAAGCAAGCAGGTATTCACCTTCCTTTTTTGTCAGCATACCATGCTCCAGCATATCCGCTGTCACCCTGGCTCCCATGGGAAAACCACAAAGGAATCCAAGCATCATACAGTAGACGACATTTTTTCGGACACGAAAGACCGGCCCCATAACAGGGAAAAATGCCATGGACATTTTTTCCGTCAGTTTCATTCTCACCATGATTCCCGATAGAATCATAAAGGGTAGAAGAGCCGGAATCATCTTCCGAAACCAGAGTTCAAGACCAAGCGAAGCATAAGCAAGACTTAATGAGGAATTGGTCAGGATACAGACGGTCATCGCAAGGAAAAGAAAAATTACAGGCTTCACATTTAGGCCTCCATGTTTAAAACAGGCTTTCTACAATATATGAAAGGATTTTTTTCACATATGCGTCTCGATAAATTTTTATGTGAAGTGAATACGGGCACCCGCAGTCAGGTGAAGGAATTTCTGAAGAAGGGGCAGGTTACGGTCAATAGTGCTGTGGTAAAAAATGCCGATTTCAAAGTAAATGAAAATACGGATGAAATATATTTTCAGGGAAAACGATTATGCTATCAACACTTTGTGTATTATATGCTCAATAAGCCGGGAGGTGTTGTCTCAGCTACCCGGGATAATACGTCAGGAACCGTGGTGGAACTTTTAAGAGAAGAGGACAGACGGAAGGACATCTTTCCCGTGGGACGTCTTGACAAGGATACGGAAGGCTTTCTTTTACTGACAAATGACGGTGAGCTTACCCATCGTCTGTTGACCCCGAAAAAACATGTGGACAAAACTTATCTGGTGACGTTGGAGCGCGAAGCCACAGATGAGGAACTTTTGCGTCTGGAGCAGGGAGTGGATATCGGTGAAGAGAAACCGACGCTACCTGGAAAGGCGGAGAGAGCGGGAGACAGGAAAATCCTGCTCACTATCCATGAAGGGAAATTTCACCAGGTAAAAAGAATGTTTCAGGCAGTTGGTAATCGGGTCATTGCCCTGAAAAGAGTCTCCTTCGGGGGGCTTGAACTTGACGACAGTCTGAACCCCGGAGAATACAGAGAGTTGACGGAAGACGAGGTTAGAATTCTTCATGATGCATGAAATGTTAAAGAATACAGATGCGGTAATTTTTGATTTGGACGGCTCCCTGGTAGATTCCATGTGGATGTGGAGAGCCATAGACGTCGAATATCTGGGCAGATTCGGGATTCCGCTTCCTGAGGATTTGCAGTCAAAAATAGAGGGTATGAGTTTCAGCGAGACAGCTGTTTATTTTAAGGAGTTTTTTCATATCCCCGATTCCTTGGAAAAAATCAAAGATGACTGGAACAGGATGGCATGGGATAAATATGCAAACGAGGTTCCTTTGAAACCGGGCATTCCCGAGTTCCTTAGGGGCTGCCGTAAACACGGAATCAAGCTGGGTATCGCTACCAGCAATTCCAGAGAACTTGTGGAAAACATAGTGGAAGTACACAAGCTAAGAGATTATTTTTCCTGCATCATGACCGGGTGCGATGTGGCTCACGGCAAACCTGCTCCCGACATCTATCTGGCAGTATCGGAAAAACTCCGGGTGAACCCGGAGAGGTGTCTTGTATTTGAAGATATTATTCCGGGCATACAAGCCGGAAAAAGTGCCGGAATGAAGGTATGTGCGGTAGAGGATGCTTATTCTCTGCAAACAAAAGATAATAAAAAGGCGCTGGCGGATTTCTATATAGAAGATTACTTCAATTTGTTTTGAGGATTTGGAGAAAACGGTGAATGAACAACGGATTTTTGCCTATATCCCGAGAAGATATGCGGGAACGTGGAATTGAACAACTGGATTTTGTATATGTCATAGGAGATGCTTATGTGGATCATCCCTCCTTTGGTCATGCCATCATCAGCAGAGTATTGGAAGCACATGGGTATACAGTAGGCATTATTTCCCAGCCGGACTGGAAAGATGAAAACAGTGTCACTGTTCTGGGGCGCCCAAAACTTGCCTTTCTCGTGGCTGCGGGAAATATGGACAGCTGTGTCAACCATTATTCCGTCTCCAAGAAGCGTCGCACCATGGATGCCTACACTCCCGGAGGAGAGATGGGAAAGCGCCCTGACCATGCGACCGTAGTCTATGGCAACCTGATTCGGCGTAACTATAGGGATGTACCCATTATTATCGGTGGTATCGAGGCAAGTCTCCGACGGATGGCACACTATGATTACTGGTCAGACAGCTTTAAGCGCTCCGTGCTTCTGGATAGTCAGGCGGATTTGATTTCCTATGGAATGGGAGAAAAATCCATTGTGGAAATTGCGGATGCACTGGCAAGCGGAATTGCAGTCAGAGATATCACCTTTATACGTGGAACTGTTTTCAGGACAAAAGACATTTCCGGTATATATCAGCCGGTGATGTTGCCTTCTTACGCTTCCATGAAGGAAGATAAATCGCTTTATGCGAAAAGTTTTTTCGTTCAAAACGAAAATACGGATTTCTGCACCGGAAAACCTTTGGTTGAGGAATATCCCGGCGGAATCTATGTGGTACAGAATCCACCGCAGCCGCCTTTGACTACAGAAGAGATGGATGCTGTCTATGCGCTGCCTTATATGAGAAACTATCACCCCTCCTATGAGGAGAAAGGTGGTGTACCCGCCATCGCGGAAATTAAGTTTTCGCTGATTAGTAACAGAGGCTGCTTCGGTGGCTGCAGCTTTTGTGCGCTGACCTTCCATCAGGGCAGAACCGTTCAAACAAGAAGTCATGAATCCATTATTGAGGAGGCAAAGCTGCTGATAAAGGACCCCGATTTTAAGGGATATATCCATGATGTAGGCGGACCAACTGCAAATTTCAGACATCCCTCTTGTCAAAAGCAGTTACAGTACGGTGTCTGCAAGAACAGGCAATGTCTGTTCCCCTCACCCTGCAAAAATCTGTACGTGGACCACACCGATTATCTGGAGCTTCTTAGAAGTCTCAGAGCTCTGCCGGGTGTCAAAAAGGTGTTTGTGCGCTCTGGAATCAGGTTTGACTACCTGCTGGCGGATGCTGACAATACTTTTTTCAGAGAGCTTGTGGAACATCACATCAGCGGTCAGCTGAAAGTGGCACCGGAGCACATTTCCGATGCAGTATTAAAGAGGATGGGCAAACCGGAGAACGCGGTCTATGAGAGATTTATTGCAAAATATAAAAAACTGAATCAGGAAATGGGAAAAAATCAGTTTGTAGTTCCCTATCTGATGTCCTCCCATCCCGGCTCCACTCTGAAGGAAGCCATTGAGCTTGCAGAGTATCTTCGGGATTTAGGGTATATGCCCGAACAGGTACAAGATTTTTATCCCACACCCTCCA
>JAEDMI010000089.1 GCA_016303085.1 Acetatifactor sp. | reverse complement strand
TGTATGTGCTAAAATGATGTGAACCAAAAAAGATGAGAAGTCATCCTCGATGTGGTATAGTGAATTCACCACAAACCACCAAACCGCAAGAGGAGACTTCTCATGAACAGGATAGCACAAGAGGCTCGCAGCCGTCAAGCAGTAGTTAAGCTGGCAATGAAAAAGGGAAAGAGTTTTGCAGCAAAAAAGTATGGTGTAAGCCTGAGCAGCGTGAAGCGGTGGTGCAAACGCTACGACGGCACATGGCAATCCCTGAAAGAGCTTTCTCACCGTCCGAAAAGCCATCCGCGGCAGCACACCCCCCAGGAAGAAGATCTGATTCGCAAAGCATTGGATGCGTCTTTCTTCCGTTACGGCTGGGAGGGAGCCTATATGACCGCCAAAGCAGAGGGTTATACAAGAAGCTACAGTGGCTTTCTCTATGCAGCCAGACGGATGGGGCTGTGTGGCGGAAAAGCGGAGAAAAAGCCTCCCCGCAAACATGACCGCCGTTATCCGGAACTGAGTGTTCCCGGTGAAAAAGTTCAGATTGATGTGAAGGAAGTGCCGTATTACTGCTTGAAAGGTGCCGCAAAGCGGGATGGAAAGCACCTTTACCAGTGGACGGCTATCGACGAATGTACCAGAGTACGGTTTGTCTACGGTTTTGAGGAGCATACCCCGGAAAACACTGTAAGATTCTTCAAAATGCTTCAAAAAGCGTTTCCATTTAAGATTCAAACAATCCAAACAGACAATGGTACGGAATTCACTTATAAATACATCAGCGACACCGAGAAATGTCCTTTTGATATTGCGCTGGAAGCGGCAGGTATCTCCCATAAGCTGATCCCGCCCCGGACACCTTGGCACAACGGTAAGGTAGAACGCAGCCACCGCAATGACCAGCGATACTTTTACGATTGGGAGAAGTTCTCAGATGTAAAGGAACTGAATGAAAAACTGAAGGTACACCTTGCCTGGAGCAACCGTAAGCCGATGCGAACCCTTGGCGGAAAAAGCCCACTGGAGCTTCTGAAAGAAAAGCTGGCCGCAGCCTAACGGCTTTGGCAAAGGTTGCAAGCCGAACATATCTTACGATATGTCCGTCTCGCAACCTGTTATATACCATATTGAAAACTTTCTTCTTGCAGATGGGTCACATCTATTTACATCACAGAGAAAAATGATCCGGTTTTCATTTAAGGCCTTTACAAATCCGATTCTGTCTGATATAATACGACCCGGTTCAAGGATGTTTGGCCCGGTGGTGCAGTCGGTTAGCACGCCAGCCTGTCACGCTGGAGGTCGACGGTTCGAGTCCGTTCCGGGTCGCCAGGAAAAAAGCACGCTTCCGGAGCGGTCCAATAAAACAGTTTTATAATTGTTTTCGGGAAACGGCATGATTTCGGTCATGCCGTTTTTCCGTTCTGTAAATCATAGAGTAATGTTGCAGGAAGAATCCCAATGTAGTTGTAGCTGATTTCCACATCCTGCACTCGGTGTCCGCTGGAATTGTCCGGGGCATGGACATAGACCGCTTTGACCAGATCGTTCAGCACTGCGGGAGTCAACTTCTCCAGATGCAGATACTTCTTCGCCTGACGGATGAATTTGTCCACATTCTCTGTCTGATCTTCCTGCTGTTGAATCTCATCTTCCAGTATGTCAATCTTTTCTCTCAGTTCGTCCTGTTCCTTTTCGTAGTCGTCTGCAAGCATTTGGAACCGAGCTTCACTGAGTTTTCCTCCCACCATATCCTCATAAATGCGCTTGAATAGCCGATCTAGTTCCGCCAGACGATTCTCCGATTTCTGGAGCATCCGCCGCTTTGCAGCAAGCTCTTTTCTGACCTCGGCATTTCGCTTTGCGCCCAGAGCCTTTCGGAACGCATCCTCATGGCTTGCAATGCAGGAGATCACCAACTGCATGTGCCGCAGGGTACCTTCCTCCAGAACCACAGCCCGGATGAAATGGGATGTACAGGTTTCCGAACCCCGTCTGCGGGTTGTGGAGCAGATAAAGTGATCCTGCCGGGCCTCGAGGTTTTTGCTAGTGCAGTAATAGAGCTTTTCACCGCAGTCAGCACAGCGGACCACACCGGAGAACATATTGCTTTTTCCTGTTCGGGCAGGGCGGCGTTTATTCTTTCGAAGTTCCTGCACACGGTAGAAGGTTTCTTCATCCACAATCGCATCATGGGTATTCTCGAAAATCTTCCATTCGGACTGAGGATTTTCGATTTTCTTTTTGCTCTTGTAGGACTGTCGGTGGGTGCGGAAGTTGACCATGTGGCCCAGATATTCCTGCCGTTCCAGGATTCCGGAAATGGTGCGGGGTGCCCAATCATAAGGATCGTCCGGAGTTTTAGCGGGAGCATTTCTTCCCATCTTTGCCCAGTGGACGGTAGGACAATCCACCTTTGCCTCTTTCAGCTTTTTGGCAATTTGAGAAGGGCCGTACCCCTCCATGCACCATGCAAAAATCTGACGGACAACAGCTTCGGCTTCATCATCGATGATCCAATGCCTTTTCGGATTGTCGGGGTCTTTCATGTAGCCATAGGGCGGATTGGTGGTCAGATATTCACCGGATTCACCTTTCTGCTTCATGGATGCCTTGACCTTTTTACTGCTGTCCTTCACATAGAACTCGTTGATAATGTTCAGGAAAGGTGTAAAGTCATTGTCCATTTGGTTGGCACTGTCCACACCGCTGTTGATGGCAATGAACCGGACATTGTGCTTCGGGAAAAGGATCTCTGTGTAGAATCCAACTTCCAGATAGTTTCTTCCGATTCGACTCATGTCCTTGGCAAGCAGAACACCGATTTGATCTGATTCCACCATGGCGATCATGCGTTGCCATTCCGGACGGTTGAAGTTGGCACCGGAAAAACCGTCATCCACAAAAAACTGGATGTTGCGGAATCCCTGTTCTTTTGCGTATTTCTTGAGAATCGCCTTTTGATTGACAATGCTGTTGCTCTCTCCTGCCTGCTCGTCATCACGACTCAAGCGGCAATAGATCGCGGTAATTTTGCCAGACTGCCTATTCATATTGTTTTCCTCCTTAATCGGCGGGCAGTCTGCCAATACAGGATTGCTGGTATTCATTATAGCATCCATTTGTGAATATTTCACCCCTTTGCTTAATTCTCTTCCGGATTATCGCTTGCCATCCGGTCAAGTAGTTTTCCGGGGAGACTGCGGTTTCCGTCATATCGTCCGGTGAACCGATAGGTGGTTCTGCCGGACTTGATTTTTACTGTGATTTTGGGTAGCTGTGCTGCACAGTAGTTGGGAACAACAATCCCCCGCTCGGGATCGATTCTGTAATTACGGTTGTTATCGTTCATAAAAATTATCCTTTTCAAACTTCATCCGTATGTAAGTAATGATGGCATAGGACAGCCGCCAAAGAGGAAAGAACCCTGCGTAGTGAGACCGACTTCCAGGGATTTCCCGGTAATTTCCCTTGCGGTCTTTTACCTTGAAGAACTGCCAAGCTGCCCAGGAATAGCAGTCCCAGACCAGCATTTTCAGCATATCGCTTTTTGCTACGGCACCGTAGGTTCCCTCATACAATACTTCATAAGGACAACGTGGGATTTTCAGTGCATCCGGATATTTCTCTGCCAGCTCTTTGGGCAGAGCATAGAAAAGTGTCAGCCAGGAAATATCATCGTCCTGGGCGATTTCGATGATCTCACCGGGTAACACCACGATGAATCCTTGCGAGGATTTTGCCATTGCTTCACCTCCTGTTTTCGATAGTAGAATACCCCTCTACTATATATGGCTTGGGAAAGACCAAATTGTTCCAATGTTTGCGTAATTCTTTCAATAATTTTTCTGAAGCCTAATGCTTGCAATCATTATAGCAAATTCACACCCTCATGCGCAAGATGATTGAAAGCTCTATGTTTGCACAGAATATTAAAAGCAGCCAGGCACCCTTTTACGCGAGGAGTGCCTGACTTCCAAAATCGATTATTCAGATCCTGTATTGCAATATCCACACAATCTTTTGAGCGCCAACTTTTTGCAGTGGCATGGCATACTCTACACTCCAAAATCATCTGGTGCTACTGCCCGTAAATGGAACTGTACCGCGCCATATTCTTCACGCAATACAGGCATAACCATGCCACATTGGATCAACGCCTGTCCTGTGTAGCATTCGCCTGTTTCTACAACGGTGTAGTTTGCAGCGGGATCAAGTCCCCGCAGTCGGAACCATATTTGATCTCCATTGGCCTGTGCCTTTAGAAGAACACAAGTAACAATTGCTTGGGTTTTATCTTCAGATACCGTCATCCATGCGGAGAATCGTTTCCTCTCCGATGGCAATACCAACCGGTGTAGAGAACCTTCACAATTAATTACAAATTGCCGCTTATACTCTAAGACCTGTTGCTTAACCGCTTCTTTGTCCTCGTCGCTCAATTTGCACAAATCCAGTTCGTAACCGAAGGTTCCCAACATTGCTACGTTCCCGCGGGTATTGATCGGCGAAGTGCGTCCAGTTTGATGGTTCGGACATACTGATACATGGCTTCCCATGGTTCGAACGGGGTAACCAAAAGATGTATTCAGCTGGATAGAAATACGGTCAATGGCATCCGTATTGTCGCTGCACCAGATTTGGGGAGTATAGTACAGCATGCCTGCGTCATACCGTCCACCACCGCCGGAGCATCCTTCAATCAAAAGGTCCGGATGTTCTGTGAGCAATCTCTCCAGTAAATCGTATACACCCAGAACGTAACGGTGCCATACTTCACCCTGACGGTCTGCCGGCAATACGGCAGACCATACATTCGCGAGGTGGCGGTTCATATCCCACTTCACATATTTGCAGCTTGTCGCATGTAGAATTTCTGAAATCCTCTCGAAGAGATAATCCCTGACATCTTCCCGTCCCATATCCAGAACATACTGACATCTGCTTTTGACACTCTTGCGACCAGGACACTGGATCTGCCACTCAGGATGAAGGCGATATAGATCGCTATCGTGGGAAATCATTTCGGGTTCAAACCAGATGCCCAGTTGCATTCCCATATCCTGCAATTCTTTGCTCAGTTCTGTCAGTCCGCCTTGCAGTTTCTTTTCATTTACATACCAATCGCCCAAACTGCTTTCATCATTATTCCGGTGTCCGAACCAACCATCATCAACCACCAGCATTTCGATACCGAGGTTCTTGGCTTCCCTGGCAATATTGAGGAGTTTCTCTTTATCAAAATCAAAGTAGGTAGCTTCCCAGTTGTTTACCAAAATCGGAGGACGGGTATTTGCAAATGGCTTTCTGATAATATGGGTCAGAATTGTCTTGTGTAGATTGTTTGACAGACGATCAAATCCATCTGCACTCATACTGCAAAGCACCTGCGGCGTCTGGAAATCTTCGTCTGGGTTCAGCTGCCATTCAAACCCTTGCGGATGGATTCCCATCACTGTCCGCATCTGACCAATCTGGTCAATTTCTGCCTGCGCAATAAAATTACCGCTGTACACAAATGACATGCTGTAGCATAAACCATTGGTTTCTGTTGCGTCCGGACTGCACAGAATGATAAAGGGATTCTGGTGATGGCTGGAACCGCCGCGCACACTGTCAATTCTGCTTTTTCCGTGATACAGATTAATTCTGCTCAAGTTCCGCTCACCTGCATGCCGACCGTAGAAACTTAACATCTGCCAGGAACCAGGCAGATTGAAATCCAGACAGCAGGAGAGTGCGCGTTTCAGCTTGACCGGGGCAGCACCATGATTGATGATCCTTGCACTTCGAGCAATCACATCGCATTCGGGCAGGACCACATAGGCAAGCTCTACAGTTATGGGAGAAGCGGTATCCTTCAGCGTAATATACAGCGTTTCTTCTCCACGGTCTTCGCTTCGAACCGCAGGAAGGCCAGCCAAAGAAGCTGTTCCTTTCTCGATACGATAAGACGAATAACGCAAATCTGCAGCGATACTACCGTCTGCTTGTACAACATCCAAACAGCTTTCCCGATAATCACCAACACCATACGTCGAATATTCCTGAGGGAGCGTATCCACAGAGAATGTCCTGTCACTTCCTGCTTCATCCGGATTGCCGGAGAATCCACGATCCTGCTGCTGTATCAAACAGGAAAGATCTTGACCATCTACCCTTGCTCCATAGTAGGTATGAAGTAACACACCATAGAGTCCCACTTTCATCTGATAAGTCGAGTTCTTCGTATGGAGGGTAAACAACTGCTTCTCATTATCAATGATAATTGCCACAATAATTCTCCTTCCCTTTTAATTGGGCGGACAGGTATGCACCTGTCCGCCTGCTACTTAGATTATGTTACTGGCGTAGTCATAATCTCAATTCGATCTAGATCTGGGGCATAGCCAGACGGATGATACAACCGTAGTGTATTGTCTCCAGCTTGGAGAGAAACAATCACTTCTTTGTATTCCAGAACGCCGTATCCTCCACTATCAAAACAGTTTACTACTAACGGAGTGCCTCCATTTGCACTTACATACAGGTCTCTATTGTCCACCGTTCCGTAATAAATCCTAAGTACATATGTTCCACTTCGTGATACGTTAATTCCGGAAAACAACACCTCTCCGGTATAACCAACATAACTTACTTTTTTTCCATTTGAAAAGCTCGACTCATCAGACACATACGCTGCCCCAGACAAAGAGCCGTTTTCTGCCTCATAACTATTGTACGTTATAGCAGTTACTTTCTTAATTCCTATGCAATCAATGTCAGGTGCATATTCTGTGTTTCCAAACCAAATTGTGTTGCTTCCGGAATTAAGTTCAATGTCCAGATAAGCACAGCGCATCGTATGGTAGCTTCCGGTCGCTGGCAACTCCCAGACAATCTCCTCTGCACTACCGTTAACCTTCACATGAACATCTCTCTGATCTCCAGACATGTAGTACAGTTTCAGTCTATGTCTGATCAAATGTTATCAACTGTGTAGATTCCAATGTTAATCCAGAGGAAAAATCTGCCAGACTGGTTGTAATACCCATTGCAGAGGCTTCGAGTATTGTATCACCATTTTTTGTTACAGAATACGACAAGCCTCCACTTGAGGATAGGGCAAACTGGACTGTAATAGAGGCATCGGGAGAAGATATTGTCAGGTCGGATGCAGATGGTGAATTAACAGATGCTACTTCCAAATTATTCGAATCTTCAGCATTAGCGAACAGTACACAATTGGATGAAATAAGCATTGTGATTACCAGCAAAAACAGGATTATCTTACGCATACTTGACCTCCTTGTTATTCGTCAATTAAACATCGGCAACCATTTCTTATTATACTCAATCAATTCATCGCACATCTTTACGATGTCATCCATATCCAACTCTGCTGCGGTATGAGGATCCAAAAAGGCAGCATGATAAACATGCTCCCGCTTTCCTGTCAGTGCTGCCTCAATGGTCAGTTCCTGAACATTGATATTTGTCCGGTTCAGCGCCGCACACTGGGGCGGGAGTGCACCCATGTAGCACGGATAAATTCCGGTGCCGTCAACCAGGCAGGGTACTTCCACGCAGCAGTTATCAGGAAGATTTGTGATGAACCCTTTGTTCAGAACATTGGCATGAATTCTGTAAGGTGTACCGGTGACCAGCGAATCCATAATATAGGATGCAAATTCCTTTGTTCGTTCATGATGGATGGCGTGGTTTTCCACCAGATCCACTTTCGCTTGCTTCCAGTATTCTTTCTGGGAACGTCCCCAGTCCTTATACATCATGGTTTTGATTCCATACTGTTCCAGTTTTTCCGGATATTTATCCTTGATGAAGTACGGGGTATACTCTGCAGTATGCTGCGTGGATTCTGTAACGTAATAACCGAACCGCTTCAGAATTTCATAGCGCACCATATCTTCATGGTTTTTTTCCAGGGCATTAGCTCTGCGTCTGATTTCGGGATACAGATCTATGCCGTCTTTTGTTACTTCCAGAAGCCATGCCTGATGGTTGATACCAGCAATTTTGTATTCAACACCATCGGGATCCATATCGATGATCTTCATCAAATCGCTGGTGCAGGACTGAACACTATGGCACAGACCGATGGTACGTATCTTTGTACTCTTCTGGATAGCACCGGCAACGATTGCCATGGGATTGGTATAGTTCAAGAGCCATGCGTTAGGACACACTTCTTCCATATCCTTGCAGATGCCCTGCATAACAGGGATTGTTCGCAGTCCTCTGAAGATACCGCCAATGCCGAGAGTGTCGGCATAGGTTTGCTTGAGGCCGTATTTCAGTGGGATTTCAAAGTCTCCAATCACACAGGGATCATAGCCACCAACCTGAATGGCGTTGATTACAAAATCCGCGTTTCTCAATGCCTCTTTCTGCGAATCATAGGCACGAATGGTTGCACGGCCTTCGTTAATATTGTAATTCAGATTCTTCAGCATTCCCTCTGCCAGATAAAGCTTTTCCTTATCAATATCCAGCAGAGCGAACTCTGCATCCTGAAGGGACGGTGTCAGAAGGCAGTCTCCAATCAGATTCTTAACAAAAATGATGCTGCCAGCACCAATAAACACAATTTTCTTCATGTGATTATCTCCTTATTTAACCCTTAACACCGCCGAGCACAATGCCCTTCGTGAAGAATCTCTGCAGGAAGGGATAGATAACCAGCACCGGAAGTGCTGCCACAAAGGTCTGTGCGGCCTTTGAAGTGCGATCCGACACCATGCTCAACGTCAGAATATCGCTGGTGGACATCAACGACATATCCCGGTTTACAACAACCGTCTGCAAATAACTCTGCAATGGATAGTTTACAGGATTGTTCATCAAAAGCAGCCCTTCAAACCAGGAGTTCCAATGGTTTACAACGCAGAAAAGTGTCAATGTTGCAATGGAAGGAAGGGACAGAGGTACCATGATTTTGAATAGAACCTGCAAATGGGAGGCTCCATCCATAATGGCTGCTTCTTCTATTTCAGGTGGCAACTGCCGGAAGAAATTCATGAGAATAATGACGTTATACACCGGCACAGCACCGGGCAAGATCAGCGCCCAGAAATTATCAATCAATCCTACTTTCAGAATGGTCATGTAATACGGTACCAATCCGCCGCTGACCAGCATTGTGATAAAGAAAAACCAGATATACAGGTTTCTTCCGCGAAATTGTTTGTTGGTTCTTGAAAGAGGATACGCAGTCAAAATAGTCAGGAACATATTCACCGGAACGCCCACAAGGACTCGCTTGACAGATACCCAAAAGGCGGTCATAAACTCTGGCTTTTCTGTCACAAAATTATAGGATTCCCAGGTGAAATCAACTGGCCAGAAGCGCACTTCGCCGCTGCTGACCGCAGCGCTGGAGCTGAGGGAAATGGCCAGAATATTGATCATCGGAAGTAGGCAAATAGCACCCAAGGAAAACAGCAGAAAATAGTTGAATACAGTGAATGTTTTCCGCTGCCACGAATACTTCCGGAATTCTTTTAACGCAGTTTTCATACCCCACCTCCTAGAACAATCTGTAGTTGCCGACCTTTGCAGCTAGCCAGTAAGACAGCGATACAAACACAGTTGAAATAACAGACTTAAAGACGCCCACTGCGGATGCCACACCCCATTGGGCATTCTCCATACCAATGCGGTATACCAGTGTGTCTAAAATATCGCCGGTAGAATAAACCTGAGGACTATAGAGATTATATATTTGCTCAAAACTCAAGTTAAGTACACTGCCAAGGTTCAGAATAAGCATCAACATTCCCATAGGCAGCAGTGTCGGCAACGTAATTGCCAATGTCTGCCGCCATCGTCCCGCTCCGTCCATTTCTGCCGCTTCATAAAGTGATGGATCGATACCCGCAATAGCTGCAAGATACACAATGGTTCCAAAGCCGAATTCCTTCCACGTTTCAGTTAGCGCCATTGTATAGGGGAACCATTTCGGATCACCAAGGAAGAATATCGGTTCAAAACCTAGCCATTTTATAAACTCGTTGACAATACCGGTCGAAGGAGACAGAATGTCGATAAAAATACCGCTGAGTATAACCCATGAAAGGAAG
>JAEDMI010000088.1 GCA_016303085.1 Acetatifactor sp. | reverse complement strand
TGCTAACTCAGCTAATATTTTTGCTTCGCTTTTTGCCGCAGATTTAATCATATAAACCTCCATTCCGCCGCCTTCGGCTGGCGGCACAAATAGTAATGAAAGAGTTCCAACTCTCTACTTTGATACCGGATTTACACCAAAATTTCAAATTATCTTGATTCTTGGGGTATTTTGATACCGGATTTACACCAGAATTTCAAATTACCTTGATTCTTGGGGTATTTCGGTGCCGGATTTACACCAAAATTTCAAACTACCTTGATTTTGGGGGTAATTTGGGGCCGGATTTACCCCAAAATTTCAAACTACCTTGATTCTTGGGGTATTTTGGTGCCGGATTTACACCAAAATTTCAAACTACCTTGATTCTTGGGGTATTTCGATGCCAGATTTACCCCAAAATTTCAAACTACCTTGATTCTCAGGGTATTTTAATGCCGGATTTACACCAAAATTTCAGCTTTATTCGATTCTTGGGGTAATTTGGGACCGAATTTACCCCAAAATTTCAAACTACCTTGATTCTTGGGGTAATTCGATACTGGATTTACACTAAAATTCAAAGTTTTCTATATCTTTCACCCATCTCCTTGCCCTTCAGGCAAGAAGCTTCCCTCGTTCTAAAGAGCTCGCCAAATTCTAAGTTGCCTAACTAATTTATATTTACAATACAGAATACTTTCCTATCTACACAAAATGCTTTCCTATACAAAATACTATCATATCTGTACAGAATACTTTCCTATCTATTTCATGACATATTCATCTGTCTCATCTGTCCTTATTCAGCGGGTACACAATTCCGAAAAGGGCGTTTACAAATTATCTCATACACCTCATCCAGGCTCTCCGCCACCGCATACAGATACTTTTTCATCTCTTCCTCCGGCCGGGTCTGGTCCGGTACCATGACAACCTTGCAGCCCGCCCGGTATGCGGACAGCACTCCGTTTGGTGAATCCTCCACCGCCAGGCAGTCCTCCGGCGCCAGCCCCAGCTGTTCACAGGCAAACAGGTAAATATCGGGAGAAGGTTTTCCCTCCTTCACCTGTGTGGCACTGATCAGCCTGTCAAAGTATCCTTCCAGGCCGGTCAGTTTCAGATACTTTGCCGTCCGCTCCGGGTCCGTGGCGGTGGCAATGGCGGTAGTAATCCCATCCTCTCTCAGTCTCTGAACCAGTTTAAGGGCACCCGGTTTTCGCCGGATACCCTCTCTGTCAAGACATTCTTCCATCATGTCCTTTCTTCTCTTCCTGACCGCATAATAATCCAAGTCCTCGCCAAACCACTTTTTCAGCTGAGCCGGTGCAAAGGGCCTCCCCAGGCTGCGCATGGAAAGCGCCTGTTCGTCCGTCATATGATAACCAAACTCCGCCAGTGCCTTAGGCCAGAAGATTCTGTAATATTTCTCCGTGTCAATCAGCGTACCATCCATGTCAAAAATCACTGCCTGTATCATAGTTCAACATTTCTCCGTATCAGTTCAGCCTGACTTTCCGAATCTCCGAACGCTGACATGTCACTTTTCTTTGTGCACATGTTTCGCCCTCAACTTCCTGCAAACGGTCTGAACTGCTACCCTTTCTCTGTCATTTCAGATTCCCCGCTTTCTTCACAGGGAATATTGTCTTTTTTCTGCGGTCGTTTCTTTTTGAGCCGTTTTACCAGCCTGGCGGTAATCAGAATCACAACCAACAGCACACAGCCTATGACAACAATCGCAATTATCTTTATTTTACCGCTGTCCTGCAAAATTGTCACCCTGAAAATTCCCGGTTTCTCCATGTCGAACTCCAGATAACTTCCGATACTCCGGCATTCTGTCTGTGTCCAATTACTTCCGTCGTACAGTTCCACTATAGTATGTTCCGTATCCTCGCAGAGAATACGCACCCCGACAGGTTCCGCATATTCCTCCGTCACTCTGCCCTCTTCGTCCTTATATACAATCTCCAGCTGTTCTTCGCCCTCGCGTTCCGTCAGCTGAAGTTCTGCGCCGGGTTTGAAACTTCCCCGGGCAAGTATCAGTGCTCTGCCGTTTTCATCCTTCTCCTCCCCGGCTATGGCAGTAATCCAGGGGTAATATTCCGCCTCCAGGATACGGCTTCCGGTGATAAAGCTGTAATCAAACTCCGGCCAGTTCCCGTAGAAGCCATCCTTCTCCGGTATTTCGGGAATCAAAGTTTCATCCAGAGAATCGCCGTATCGGCAGGTAAAGGAAGCCAATTCCTTACCATCCGCCCTGAAAATAATGTCAAAGGAGCTAAAAGCATCAGGTACTCCGGTTATACTGCAAAGTTCCCGGTATTCCAAAGGCGTGGCTCCGCCATCGTAGCCGATAAAATCCACTCCGGGAAGATTGCCCTTTGCATAATAATTTCCGCTTATGATACCTTCCTTCTCAAGCTGTCCGGCGATAGAGCCGCCGTACTCACCCGTCATTTCCAGCTTCGGACAGGCAACGCTGAAAAATATATCGCAGCCCTTTCCGGCAATGCCACCCACATAATTCTTTCCCGACAGTCCGCCCAAAAAGCAGCAGCTTCGCACCGCATAACCGGAAGCCCCCACGATTCCGCCCACATAACTTCCGCCGGTGCTGGACACATCGCCGTAGGCCTCGCAGGAAATAACCGCTCCAAAGTCTGCTTTCCCGACTATTCCGCCCACATAATCTTTCTTTCCGATAATGTCTCCGTAATTACGGCTTTCCCGGACCACTGCTTTTACCGTCTGCTCGATGTCAAAGCTTTCCTCTCCGGTAAGTGTAATATCCTCCTCGGGATCAAAATCCACCTCCGTGGCAATCTGTCCCACAATTCCGCCCACATTTGTGTCCGCTTCTACCTTTCCCTCATTGACACAGAGCGTAATCTTGCCCTGCTGAAAGGTGGATGTATCGTAATAAGCCTCCTCCTGTTTATCTTTGGGATTGCCGGGTTCTTCACCGTCCTCCCACTCTGCAGCCGCTTCATCGGAGGCATCCTCTACGGAAATCCCTTCATATCGGAACAAATCGTCCCGAAGTTCGCTGATGGACTTTCTCAGGACTCGTGCCTGCTCTGTCACCGCGTTCATATCTTCTCCGCTTTGTTCCGTCCCCTGCTCAAGCACATCAGCCAACTGCTCCAGATAGTTCCCTGCCGCCTCCATCTCCCGGTTCAGGGTATTCAGATTCTCCGTAATACCACCGCTCCTGTCTGTGGATGCCGTTGTCATATTTGTAATATGTGTTCCTGTGCTATCCGCAAAACGGCGCAGTGCTGCCCGATAGCTCTCCGTATCGTTCGGAACTGAAATCGTGATATCACCGCCACTGACCAAATCGCCGCCGCTGACAGTATGATCTGTGGTGTTGCCGTTTTCCCTGTCCGTATTACTCTGATTCTCCAAATCCGTATTCAGCCGTTTTAAGTCGTTTCCAACCCCTGTCAGCTCCTGGTTGTAGATGTACCAGAGTTCATTGGCAGTGCCGGTCAGGTTTCCTGCCGCAACCGAAGCATTCTTCAGGCTTGTTGTCAGTTTCCCTGTCAAATCGGATGCCTGTTTCCCGTAATGATTCAGATTCCGTTGTGTTGCATCCAAAAGATCCAACAGCTTCTCCGTCTCACGGTCTATCTCCTTCAGCTTATCGTCCAGATACCGTACCTCCAGGAAAGGCTCCATCTGACCCACGATGCCGCCCACGTCCTTCCTGCCCAGAATCTCTCCGCTGTTGGTACAGTTCTGCAAATATCCCTGATGCAGCCTTCCGACGATACCACCCGTATTGTAACCAACGTGCTGATACCCCACCGTACCCGTGTTGGAGCAATAATAAATCTTTCCCTCCGAGTATCCGGCAATACCGCCTGTGTCAGTGTGAGCTGCCACATTTTCCATGCTGTTCAGGTTCTCCAGATTTTCCATGGTGATATCATCCAGATTGTAGGTTACTTCTTTGCTGTAGGTGTTGATTTTGCCGGAATTGGAGCAGTTGTTCAGAATACCATAATTTATGCCGCAGATTCCTCCCACATAATGATCTCCCACAACTATCGTCCGGGCACTGCACCGCCTGATTTCTCCGGACGCTTCATTGACGCCCACAAGCCCGCCTACGGATTCTTCTCCCGACACACTGCCCGATACAGAGCAGTTCACCACACTCCCGTAGTTTACCCCTGCCAGGATACCTGTCTCACTCTTGCTTCCCTCGGGGTAAACACGTCCCGTCACAGTGAGGTTCCGCACCACGGCTCCCTGCCTGATATATCGGAAAAGTCCGGTGGCAGATCCTGTCGCTCCTATCTCCAGATTGGAAATCGTGTAACCGTTGCCGTCAAAGATGCCGCCAAAGGTAGGAATCATTAAATCACAGTGCTCCGACAATGTAATATTCTTTTCCAGCTTCACATACTTATCCACAGACCAGGAATCCAGCTCACAGTTTGCTGCCAGTTCTGCCAGTTCCTCCTCATCGGAAATACAGATGACAGTATATTCATTTTCCTCGGGAAGCAGTTCTTCCCATGCTTTCCCCGAACGATACTCCTCATAGGTTTTGTCTCCCTCGACAGCCCGGGCGGACATGGCGGGAGCAAGCATCAAAATACCGCACAGCATAAGGGACACATGTGTCATAAATTTTCTGCTATTCTTCATTTTCCGCTACCTCCCCGGATTTTTCTTCTGTGTCATTTCCGTCATTTTCCTGCTCTGCAGCCTCAATTTGCAGTATCTCTCCCGAATATTTTTGACTTTCCGGGTCAATACGTTCCACATTGTCTCTTGCCCGTACCACGGCTCCCATCTCGCCGTCGATAACCCCGATAAACTCTCCGTCTATCACGCCGTTCACATATCCCTTGATTCGACCAGACATACGGATTCTGCCTCCTGTCGGCAGAGGCTTCACCGTCTCACGTTTCAGGGTGAAAGCTGTCTTTTCGATAATGATATCCCCGATGAGCAACGTCTGCGGCAACACCAGAAGCACCAGTGCGATGGAAGTCAGAGTACCTCTTCCCAGTGCCAGGCCGATTGCCGCCACTACGGCATTGGAGGAAATATTGCTGATGATAAAGCCCGCCGCAACCAACATGGAGCCGCTTGTAACAATGGTGGGAAACGCCTGATTCAGTGTCTCCACAATAGCCTTCTTAATGGGCATATAACTCTTTAAGTCCATATAACGGCTGGTAATGACGATGGCATAGTCGATGGTTGCACCCATCTGTATGGCCGAAACCACCAGATATCCCAGAAAATATACGGATTCTCCTGTGAGATACGGCAGTGAAAAGTTCATCCAGATACTTCCCTGGATGGTCAGTACCAGCAACACGGGAAGTCCCGCAGACTGGAATGTAAACAGCAGGATAATCATGACAAACAATGCGGTCAGCACCGTGATAATCGTGTTATCAATACCGAAGGAAGTGCTCAGATCCTTGTTGCTGGTTGAGTTACCTGCCAGAACAATATCATCGTAATCATAATACTGCGCCACAGTTTCCCGGATTCTCTCCAGGGCTGCATAGGTTTCCTCCCCCTCCACGGGAACGGCAAGCTCCAGCACAAAGCGGCTGTAATCCTCTCCCAAAAGCTGATTCTTGGCGATGCTGATTTGGGAATAGGCATCCGTCAGTGATTCCTCCAGTTCATCATCCAGTGTAATATTTCCCTTTTCCTTCTGGTCATAGATAAAGAGGAACATGTCAATCAGCGGCACCCTGTACTCATTTACGCCGTTCAGCAACGCACCGTAGTTACTGTCATCCACCGCATATGCGGAATACAGTAAATCCACCACCTCAATATCCAAGTCAATCAGTTCGGCAAACTCTCTGGGAGAAAGCTGCCTTGTCAACATATATCCGTCCATGGCCTCGATATTGGCAAGACCCATACAGGAGTCCACCTCATCCATTGCCTCCAGCGCCTTCAATGCCCGGGCTTCTTTCTCATAATCTCCGCTCGGTACCATAACTGCCAGCTGATTTATGGTTCCGAATTCCCGGTTCACCATGGTGACGGAGAATTTGTTGTCACTCATATTCTTGGATTCCAGCGTATTCACATCGTAGACATAGTTGGTTTTCCCCGAGATAAGGGCTGCGGCAATCACCACCCCCACAAAAAGAGGTGGAATCAGGAATCTTGTATGTACACAGAATTTACCCACTGCCGTAATTTTAGGCACAAAGCTCCTGTGGTGGGAATTGTCGATAGCCTTGGCAAAGGTCAGTAATAAACCGGGCATCAAAAAGAATACGGACACCAGACTGAGCACGATTGCCTTTGCCAGCACAATACCCATGTCATAACCGATTCTAAACTGCATAAACATCATGGCGACCATACCGGAAACGGTAGTCAGGGAACTGGATGAGATTTCGGGTATGGCCTTACTCAGCGCAACAATAACCGCCTCTCTGGCATCCTTGTCCTCATGCTCCTCCATAAACCGGTGGCAAAGAATAATGGCATAATCCACTGCCAACGCCAACTGAAGCACCACCGCGATAGAGTCTGTGACAAAACTGATGGTGCCAAAGATAAAGTTGGTACCCTTATTCAGAATGGCTGCCACGATAAAGGTCATGAGAAATACGGGAATTTCAGCATAGGTAGTGGAGGTAAACAACAGAACCGCCACAATGACTACTCCGGCCAACAGCAGAATAATAATCATATCGTGGTTTAAGTCATCCGCATCCCTCTCCTCCTGCCCGATATCCGAAGAATAGTAGACATCATAACCCTTCAGTTCCTCCAGAACGGCATTCAGATATTCCTGTGCTTCTTCCGTCTCTGCCTCCGCTTTGAAGGTAATAGCAAACAGCGCCTCCATATCGTGATAGTGCTCTTCGGAGTCATCAAAGGTCAACATGCTGACCCCTTCCAGTCTCTCCAAACAGTCCGCCAGCTCCTGCGCCTGCTCCAATGTAACATTGCATACCATCACCCGGGCAGTGCCGTATGTAATAAACTGTTCCTCCATCAGGTCAAGGCCCTGTCTGGTTTCCGTAGTACCCGGCAGATAGGTAGTCAGGTCATTATTTACCTCAACCTTGTTCATATAAATCACACTGAAAATAATCAACATGATAAATATCAGATAAAAGCCCTTGCGCTTATCCACAATCAGCGTTGACAGCTTTATCATAAAGGACTCGTCTTTCTTATCTTTTTCCTTCGCCATAGTATCCTTCCTTCACAGCCTTATATTTATTTATATTTCTGTTCTTTAATGAACAACTGTTGATTTTCGTTTTTAGTGTAATTATAATAGAACTTAAGAAAAAGACAATGCACACTTTTTCCGTAAACGTATGGTTTTCGACATTCACAGTCACTTGTGTCCATTATTTCATAAATTGTTTATAATTGAAGCGGGGTAAACAAATGAGCGGAAGCAATGAAAAAAGAGCAATCACAGACCGGCGTATCCGAAGGACAAGAGCATTACTTCAACAAGGTCTTATTCAGTTGATGGAGACAAAAGAAATCAAAGACATTTCCGTGAAGGAATTGTCGGATTTGGCAGATATCAACAGAGGAACCTTCTATCTGCATTATAATGATATCTACGACATGCTGGAAAAAATGGAGGATGAGCTGTTTGTAGAGTTTAATGAAATTTTAGACCGCACCCTCACCGCGGAAGTCAGTTCCTCCGAAGCGACGCTGCAGGAGGTGTTCGCCTTTTTGGAACGGCACAAAGCCTTTGCCAGGGCAACCATGGGACCTCATGGGGACCTGGCCTTTGTCAACCGCATGAAAAGCCTTGTGAAAGAGCGCATTTATGATATCTTGGATGTAAGCGACTTAAATCAGGACCTGGATTACATTGAGGCTTTTATTATCTCCGGCTGTATCGGGGTTATCGAAACCTGGCTGAATCATCCCACCCCAAAGCCGCCGGAAGAAATTGCATCCATCTGTAACGATTTGCTGAGAAAGGGGCTGCGCCTGATGTAGGCGCCGCCCCTTCTCTCTTTCACTTATTCTGTCACCCTGCTGCCCCACAAGGTCACCTGATCTTTATCTCCCATAGCCGTGAACACCATGGTGCTCAATTTTGTATTCTCCACCAGCATCTCCAGCGTCACACCGCTGTAGTTTTCTCCGTTCATAGAGAGCACTATGTAGGAGGTTCCCGGCTCCAGACTCCAGCTTCCCGTGTATTCTCCGGTGATTGTCCCGTCCTCCTCCAACGTAATCAGTGCGGGTTTCTTCGTCTCCAGCGCTTTGTAATCAATATCCAGCTCATGCAGAATAACCTCATACTGTCCCGCCACCTCCGCTGCGGTATAACCGCCGCTCTTTAAGGACTCGCCTGTGGTCTGGTAAGGTGCTGCAAGCAGCCATCCTTCCTTGTTGGTAAACAGCTGATGTACCTTTACATTGTGACCCTCGGTGCCGTTGCTGGTTCTGGTATGGTATACGATGTATGCCCTGCCGTCGTCATCCACAAAGGCAGAGTTATGTCCCTGTGCCACCTGTCCGTTGTTGAAGTTCCGCCACTTATAGCCGCCCATGAGGCGCACGCCCACGGACATATTATAGTTAAAAACATATCTGTCAAAATAAGGTGTATTGCCCAGGGCATCCACATAGTCCCCATCGGGTCTCTCAGAACGGAACACACGGACATTATAGCCCCCTGCCGCCTCCAGATTGCCGTAGGAGATAAACAGGTAATAATAATTGCCGATTTTCTGAACATAGGAGCCTTCACCGGACACATAAGCACCGCCCGCAATCTTCTTTCCGAAGTATGCGTCGGAGTGAATGTCCGTGTCATAGTTCACCGTATAATCCCGAAGTCCCGTCTCCTCATCCAACGCCAGCATGAAGATACCGCCGGACCAGGAACCGTAGGTCATCCAAAGGTTTCCTTCATCATCGTAGAACACACAGGGGTCGATGCAGTTGGGCCACATATCTCCCCACTTTTTGTTGTCCACTCCGTTTATCACATAGCGCTCCGGAATTTCCTCCGTTCCCAGCACCGCGGGAGCATCGGTCTGAGTAAAATTCTCCTCATTGAAACCTCCGTAGACAATGGTACCCGCATAGTCATAGGGCCCTGTCACCGCATCTGCCGTCAGCAGTACAATGTTGGACTTCCAGTTGTCTCCGTTGGCGCTCAGATACATGCAGTATTTCCCCATGGCTGTATTGTAAATGATATCCGGTGCCCAGAGATAGTCAAACCAGTTTGTCACTCTGTCGTCCAGATTCCATGCTTTGATTTTATCCTTGACTTCCTGCGTAAACCCGCCTCGAATCTCGCTGTCAAGGCTGGTCCAGTCATAAAGATTTGTACTGCTGCCGCCTGTCAGATGGGTACCCAGTATATAATAGGTGCCGTCAAAATCCTTAAAAATGGAAGGGTCATGACAGGTAATGCGCTTATACTGCATCCGATCCTCATAGGCAATCTCCCATAGCTTCTGTGACATAGGCAGTTCCACAACCATCCTTATCATTACCTCCTGACCGGCATACTCAAATTTCACATAGGGACGCAGCGTTATGGAATCCCGCTCCGCTGCCCGGACGGGAAGCATCTCGCATCCCATGCAAAGCACCAGCAAAAGGGCTGCTGCCGCCGTCTTTCTCCCTCTCTTCTTTTTCAGAAACAGAAGTATTAATACACAGAATGTCGCTGCAGCCCCGGCCACAACCGCCCAAATCCATCCCGGCAGACCACCGGCCTTAAAGAGCGTGCCGTCACCTGTCAGGGTGCCGCTCAGGGTATAACTCTCTCCCGCAGAGACAGCCGGTAAAGCTGTAGGCATAGAGTCCCCGGAAACCGGAAGAAGTCCCTCCGTATTGCTGTAAGTAAACTCAACAGCGCCCGTATTCCACATGGTACTGCCGTTTTCCAGCGTAATCTCGTAGTGAATCTCCTCTCCGGCTTTATAAACTTCCTTATCCGTGCTGAGCGTAATTGTGATTTCCTGTTCGGATGCCGTTCCTACGGCTCCCGCGGAGGCTGTTTCCGCAGCCGCCCGACTGCCGGGCAGCAAAGTCAGCACCAGACACAGCGACAACAGTGTTGCCAATATTCGTTT
>JAEDMI010000087.1 GCA_016303085.1 Acetatifactor sp. | reverse complement strand
AATTGTACATGGGCAGTGCGGGGAGCGGGTTAAGAACTTGGCTATTATTTTCTGCCTGCTCTGTATCTGCCTTGTTGTAGCTTCATTTCACGGATATTTCCTGATAACAGCCGAGATTTTTGTAACACCCATCGTGGTGTCAGTAATGTTTGATGATACCGTGCTGACCAGAGCTGCGGCGGTTGCAGCAGTAATATTTTTGACGGTCAGTGTATTTACCGCGAACATTTTCGATAATACATGGACCATGTCCCAACGTCTGACAAACGGAATGGTCGGGTTGGTATTCATTGCGGTTTTTTATGTGATATGTATGGCGCTGCTGCAGTTTGGTGTGACTAAAAATGCCATTATTCATTCAAGCAGCCGGCAGAACGAGGAGATGCAGCGGGCATTGAAGATAGATGCCATGACGGGACTTTATAATCACACAGAGTTTTACAACAGACTGGAGCAGTATTATGAGGATTTCCGGGAGAAGACAACACATTTGACGGTAGCGGTTCTGGATGTGGACTATTTTAAAAAGGTGAACGATGTCTACGGACATGAGTGCGGAGATACAGTCTTGATTCGGATTGCAGATATTCTGAAACAGTACTGCGGTTCCAACGGGCATATTTTTCGGTACGGCGGGGAAGAATTCTCGGTTATATTCAGGCATATGTCATCGGAAGAGGTAGCCGGACTGATGAACAAGGTAAGGGAAGTTATAAACGGGCTGTATTTTGAAGAGATGCCGGATGAAAAGCTGGGTATCAGCTGCGGAATTTATGAATACATGGGTGATGATACGGCTGTACAGGAGATTTTCTCCAAGGCGGATAAAGCTCTCTATCGTGCTAAGAAGCTTGGCCGGAACAGGTGTGTCTGCTACAGCGAGGAAGAACAGTGACAAAACACAGAAAAAAGATATTGTTGATTGCAACAGGAGGAACCATCGCCTCCGGTTATACGGAAAAGGGGCTTGCGCCGAGAATAGACGCAGAGGATTTACTCAGCTATGTGGAAGAACATAGGGAGTTCTGCAGGGTGGATGTACTGCAACCGTTCAGTTTGGACAGCACCAATATTTACGGGAAGCATTGGCTGGAACTGGCGGATATCATAGAAAAGAACTACGGGGTCTATGATGGCTTTGTCATCTGCCACGGGACAGATACCATGGCCTTTACGGCGGCTGCGTTGTCTTATCTGGTACAGAACAGCCGGAAACCCATAGTGGTTACCGGTTCCCAGAAACCTATCAATCTGCCGGTGACAGACGCACGGACCAATCTGTTGGACAGTCTGCGGTTTGCCTCCGAGGAAAAGGCACACGGAGTCAATATTGTTTTCGGAGGCAAGGTGATAGCCGGAACCAGGGCAAAGAAAGAGCGCTCCAAAAGCTATAATGCGTTTTCCAGCATCAATTATCCTTCCGTTGCAGTGATACAGGACGGAAGGATTGTATTTTATATTGATGACAAGGAAAAAGTGGCCGGTGATGTACGTTTCTTTCATGAACTGAATGACAGGGTGCTTCTGTTGAAACTGATACCCGGCATGGATGGAAGTGTGTTGAATCGGCTGTTTCCTTACTATGACGGGGTTATCATTGAAGCCTTTGGAGTAGGCGGTTTCCCGGAGTATGGAGAGGAACCCTTTTATCAGGAAATCAGACGTTGGAGCGATGCGGGAAAAATTGTGATGCTGGCAACCCAGGTGACTCATGAGGGAAGCGATATGGAGGTCTACAGGGTGGGCAAGACCATCAAGGAAGATTTCCACCTGATGGAGGCTTATGATATGACGCTGGAGGCTACGGTGACAAAGACTATGTGGGCTATGGCTCAGACCGGTAGTGCAGAGGAATTCCGCAGGCTGTTTTACGGTACCGTCAATCATGACCTTTTACTGACCCCTGTATAGGGACAGTAGATAGATGCTGAAAAGAAGGAGAGAAAAGATTATGAATTATCAGGCGAGAAGAGAAGCTGTACTGGAGAAAATGACACAGGGTAGCGTGGCAATTCTTTATTCGGGAATTGAAGTACATGTCAGTGCGGATGAGTATGAGCATTTTCATGGGAATCGCAATTTCTTTTATTTGACCGGGCTTCGCAGAGAACAGATGGTCCTGATTCTGGATAAGGCCGTAGAACCTGCCAAGGTAACATTGTTTATCGAGGAAGCGGACCCTGCCATGGAACGCTGGTATGGCAGAAAGGTGACCATTGAGGAAGCAAAGGAGATTTCCGGCATCGAGGATGTACAGTTTCTGGCATCCCTGAACAGTACTGTAGATCGGATGATGGAAAGGGAGGATGTGGAACAGGTATACTTTGACACCTTCCGCCACAGCCGGGAGGATATGCCGGACTATAATTTAATAAAAGCGAATGAATTTCACGCACTTTATCCGGGAATACCCATGAGAAATCTTTTTCCTCTCGTGGCAGCAGGGCGCATGTGGAAGGATGAGGAGGAAATTGCTCTTACCAGAGAGGCAATCAAACTGACGAAGGAGGCTCTGGAGCAGGTGATGCGGAATCTGAAACCCGGTATGAAGGAATATCATGCCCAGGCGGATTTCGAGTACAGTATTTTCAGAAACGGTGCAGAGTGTCCGGCTTTCCACACGATTGCGGGCAGCGGAATTAACGGAACCATGCTGCATTACGATACCAACCGGGATACCTGTCAGGATGGTTCTCTTCTTTTGCTGGATTTGGGTGCGAGAGTAGGGGGATATAACTCCGACATTACAAGAACCTATCCTGTGAACGGAAGATTTACCGAGAGACAGAAAGAGGTATATGATCTGGTGCTGGCGGCAAACCGAAAGGTAGCCGAGGAGGCAAAACCCGGTATGACCCTGAAGGAGCTCAATGAAATTTGTAAGAGTGTGTTGGCAAAGGGACTGATTGAGCTGGGCTTGATTGAGAAGGAGGAAGATGTCTCCAAATACTATATGCACGGAGTATCCCATCATTTAGGAATAGATGTCCATGATGTGAACGTGGCGGCAAATGCAAAGCTGCGCCCGGGTGCCATTATCACCGATGAGCCCGGTCTTTATATCGATGAGTGGGAAATCGGCATCCGAATTGAGGATGATCTGTTGATTACCGAGAACGGCGCGGAGGTACTGTCCAAGGATATCATCCGCACAACGGAAGAGATTGAGGCATTTATGAAGCAAATGTAAAACCGGCAGCTCGATTTCAGCCTTTGGACTTCCTGTATTGTGTGGGTGAAAGCCCCACATTTTTACGAAATACTTTGCAGAAATAATTACTTCCCGAAAAACCGTTTTTCAGGGCAATGGTTTCCAAATCGGAATCGGAATTCAGCAGATCGTTCATGGAGGACTGGATTCGCAGTTTGGTGAGATAACGGAGGGGAGTGATTCCCATTTCCGCAGAAAATTGTCTGGTGAGGTGTGCAGCGGAGACTCCAAGACGGGAAGAAAGCTCTTCAATGCCGGAGAGAACGGCATATTCACGGTGCATAAGAGAGACGGCCTTCTCCGAAAGAGGATTTCCGCTGTTATTTTTAGGCTGCTCGATTGCCCGCAGCAGGGCGCAGAGAAACCGGTACAAAAATTCTCCTCCCTCATATTTTTCCAGGTGGCCGCCGGTGGTCAGGCGTTCCTGAAGGAGAAGCAGCATGCGGATGGGCACACTGTCCTCAGGGAGAGAAAAGACACCGTTGCAGAGTGTGTCTAGTCTGTGTGCAAAGGGGAGGACTGCCGGACCGTCAAAGTGAAGATATAGAAGTTCCCAAAAGGCAGAACCGTCTTCAGATGAAAAGGTATATTTGCCGGATGCTGCGTCCTGCAGAAAATATCGGCTGTCTTCGGGAACGGATACGAAAAAACCCATTCCGGCTGTAAGAACATGGGTTTTTCCTGCCTTTTGAAAGTATCCCTGTCCCCCCAGGGTGTACTGGAAAAGATAGCCTGAAAAGTCAAGACGTCTGTCATTGTAAAAATCATATTTTTCCTGTTGGCGCAGTTCAATTCCTCCATCGCAGAGATAAAGCGGGGAATCCATATCCTCAAGGTTCAGTACGCCAAAACAGCCTCGTCTGTAACTCATCAAAAAATTACCCTTTCTATCAACTTTTTATCATTGCGGCAAGTGTATATTCAAATTATAATCAGAAATATAGAGAAAAGCAACGGTATCAAAAAAATACCGATAAGCATTTGCATCGATGTAAAAAGTATGCATCGGGAAAGGGGAAAGATGAATAAAAATAAATTTGCGTTGACACCGCCCATGGGATGGAACAGTTATGATTACTACGACACGACAGTGAACGAGGAGCAGGTAAAGGCTAACGCTGATTACATGGCGGAACACTTAAAGGAGTTCGGCTGGCAATACATAGTGGTGGACATTGAGTGGTATGCCCACGGCGCGGGAAGTCAGAGGGACAGATATCAGTATATTCCTTTCAGTAAACTGGAAATGGATGAATTCGGAAGACTTTTTCCGGACCCGGAGAGATTCCCGTCCTCTGTAGGAGGTGCCGGTTTCAAGCCTCTGGCAGACTATGTGCATGGGCTGGGACTGAAGTTCGGAATCCATATTATGAGAGGAATTCCCAGAATTGCCGCTCACAATCATATGCCCGTGAAAGGGACGAAGGTGACCGCGGATGTCATTGCAAATCCGTCATCCATCTGTGGCTGGAATCCCGATATGTACGGTGTGCGAGACATGGCTGAGGGTCAGGCATACTATGATTCCCTGCTGGAACTCTATGCCCGGTGGGGAGTGGACTTTATCAAGTGCGATGACATCTGCAACACCAATATCTATCCTCACAATCCTTACTCCGGCAGACATGAGATAGAGATGCTGGCAAAAGCGATTGAAAAGTGCGGACGGGAGGTAGTGCTCTCTTTGTCTCCCGGTCCCGCATTGATTGATAAGGCATGGCACTATGAGACATATGCCAATATGTGGAGAATCACAGACGATTTCTGGGATGATTGGAGACTGTTAAAGGATATGTTCCGCCGCTGCGAACTCTGGCAGAAGCATGTATCGGAGGGCTGTTACCCGGACTGTGACATGCTTCCTCTGGGCTGCCTGGGGAAGGGCTTCGGGGGAGAGAGAACCACCAACTTTACGCTGACGGAACAGCGCACCATGATGACGCTGTGGTGTATCTTTGGCTCACCGCTGATGATTGGAGCGGAATTGACAAAGCTGGATGAGGATACGCTGGAGGTCCTGACCAACAGACGGATTCTTGCTATGTTGACGCCGGATTGCGAGCCTGCCCAGCTTTGGCTGGATGAGAAGAAAGCGGTCTGGAAGGCCTGCAATGAGAAGGTTGGTTCAAAATATGTTGCGCTGTTTAATCTGAGTGAGGAAGAGGCGGAATTGTCGATAGAGCTTGCCGCCGCGGAAATTGAGGACGGCCGTCATTTGACAGAACTCTGGACGGGTGAAGGGGCAGAGGTGACTGAGGGTGTCCTGCATGTAAAAGTGCCTGCCCACGGTTGTGCCGTGTACGGAACAGTATAGGATGAAGAGAGAAGAGCTGGGCTAGATGCCCAGCTCTAATACTGTAACGCTGTATTTTGGGAGTGTAAGATGCAGAGTATCGGTATCCCGACAGTCGGAGAAAGAAAGGTTTGTCTCCCCGGGGTAAACATTTCGAGGTGACTCGTGGGAATTCACCGCATCAAGTGCTGCGGTCAGTTCCTGAATCCGGCCGCTTCTAAAAGGCTTGTCAGCCTTTAGGTTTATTTTTACCGGTACTTCTGCAAGATTTACCAGTTTCACATATAAGGTATGCCCGTCTTCCGAAAGGGTGGAGGAGGTATGCAGTGCGTTGCCGGCGGTGAGCGCGGGACCGGTCAGGGGGATTTCTGCCTCGGCTTCAGACTGAGATATGTCTGCAGCCACAAGGGTAGTCCCCACATTTCCTGCAAACAGCTGCTGTACATAGTAGCTTGGGGTGCCATATACACTGTCATTGTCAAACCAGATTAAGTCCGGCTGCCATTGCTGATGCCCGGTACGCCCGAAAAGGGGAGCGTAACAGGACATGACAACGTGGTCTGCGTTTTTCTCGATTCCCGTCAGGAATGCAGCTTCACAGAGAGCAGCATACCAGTTGCAAACCCGTTTGGATGTATCTTCGTGTGTGTGCGCGGCATATTCACCGGCAAAAACCTTGGGTAGTGTCCGGTCATAATCGTCGTAACGGTGCAGATTCTCCAAAAACCACTCCGGCGATTTGTAGAAATGTTCATCTACGGCATAAGCCTTATCCTTGTTGGCATTCATCCATCGGTAGGCGGTGTCGAAGTCTTTCCCCTCGGCAGTCCATCCTGCGCAGGTAATCAGCTTAATCTCGGGATGCTTTTCGCTCAGCACCTTCTGAAAGGCTTCGTAGCGCTCAAAATAGACATCGCCCCACTGCTCGTTGCCGATGCCGATGTATTCCAGCCCAAAGGGAGCGGGATGTCCCATGGCGGATCTTCTGCTGCCCCATTCGCCGGTTTCGGGTCCGTTTGCAAACTCAATCAGGTCAAGGATATCCTGAATCCATTTGTCCAGCTTGTCCATATCCGCCAACAGTGCTTCGTGCCATTGGCAGGTCATGCCCACATTCATGACGGGGACAGGCTTGGCACCTATGTCCTCACACAGACAGAAGTATTCATAGTAACCGATTCCGTAGGACTGGAAATAGTCCTCTGAGGTCTGACCGTTTATCTGGTATTCTTCCATCTGCCAGCGATTCCAGTTGGTTCGGCGCTCTGACAGAGGACCGATGGTATCCTTCCAGCAGTACATATTCTCAAAGCTTCTGCCCTCCACGATGCATCCGCCGGGGAAGCGCATGAATTTTGGAGAGAGGTTTTTCAACATCTCTGCCATATCCCGGCGCATGCCGTTTGTCCGCCCCAGAAAAGTGTCGGTGGGAAAGAGAGATATAAGGTCTATATCAAAAGCCGCTTCCGTTTCCAAGATGATTTCGGGATACACAAATTTACAACTCCCTGTAGCAGTGAGAGTCAGATTATACTTTGACCAGCCGTGTCCCATTCGGACGAGAGAGAAGGTTTTGGAGCCGTAAAGTTGTCCGGATTTGTCCGCAAGACGCACAGTCAGCCTGACCGGGGATGTATTTCTGGCGTAGCAGGAAAATCGGAAGGACTGTCCCTCCTGCACTGCGAGGCCCTCACCGCAGAACCCCAGATTCCGCAGCCCTGTGCCGGCTTCACCGCACAGGTGGGCGTAGTTGGAATGAGCTTTGCTTAAGGGGAAGCGGGTGTCGACGGAAAACCGGCAGCCGCCGATTGGCTCCCAGCACATTTTGCGTTTGTCTGTCTGCCCGTTTCGGTCATAATACTCAAAGGAGCGATTGGCGATTAGCTCTGCGTACAGTCCGCCGTCTCCGGCATAGTTGATATCTTCAAAGAAAATGCCGTAGAGCATGGGGCTGACGGTGTTCAGTTTTTGGGATGTATGGATGGTGATGTCTGCCATGGGAACCTCTTTCTGCAAATGCCGCCTTCGGCGTCGCTTGGGCCGCTTTCGGCGTCGCTTGGTTTATGAATTGCCAAAACTCGCAAACACGCATCTGCGATGCTCTATTGTCTGCTGCGCAGACTGTTTGCTCGTTAATCGCGCAGGAAAACCAAATGCCGCCTTCGGCGTCGCTTGGTTTTCCTATGCGCTGATTATATCATATCACATTCTCTGTGGAAAGAAGTTTGATTTTGTAGTAGAATTGAGGATGCGAGGTGGATTATGAATGCAAAGCTGCTGGAGGAACTGAAGAAAATTACACCGGAGGAACAGAGAATCCTCTCGGGAGCCGGTGAGATAGAGAAAAATATTTATATGTCAGCGGGAGCGGATATGGTGGAAGCGGGAAAGCTTCTGGAAGCAGGCAAGATGATACAGGTGCGCCCACACACAAGATTTGTGTATTTTCCGCGGCATACCCATAATTATATTGAGGTCATCTATATGTGCTCCGGCAGTACCCATCATGTTATCAACGGAGAAGATGTGATTCTGGAGCAGGGGGAACTTCTGTTTTTAAGCAGGAAGGCGGTACAGGAAATTTACCCGGCAGGGGAGAATGACATAGCGGTGAATTTTATCGTACTGCCGGAGTTTTTTGAGTATGGACTGAACATGATGGAACCGGAGGAAAACCTGCTTAGAAGCTTTGTCATCGATTGCCTGCGGGGAGAAAATGAAGCTGCCGGATATCTGCATTTTAAAGTGGCTGATGTACTGCCGGTGCAGAATTTGGTGGAGAATCTTATCTGGACTGTCTGGAACAGACAGCCAAACAGACGCCGCACCAATCAGGCCACCATGGGACTTTTGTTCCTTCAGCTCATGAACTGCATGGACAAGCTGGAGACAGACGAAAACGCGGGGCAGCAGAAGCTGATGATATCTGTACTGAGCTACATCGAAAACAATTATAAGGACGGGGAACTGACATCTCTTGCAGAGAGCCTGCACTATGATGTTTACTGGCTATCCAGAGAAATCAAGCGAAGGACGGGCAAGACCTACACGGAACTGGTGCAGGCAAAAAGACTGAGTCAGGCAGCTTTCCTGTTAGCGTCTACCGGCATGTCCGTTGCGGATGTTGCAGCGTCGGTAGGGTACGATAATATCAGTTATTTCCATCGTATCTTTCAAAGGAAGTTCGGTGTTACGCCCAGAACGTATCGTGTGGGAGGGAAACCGACATAATATCCAAAAAACCATAAACCACAGCATATTTTCTGTATAAAATCGACGATTAACGAGCAAACAGTCTGCGCAGCAGACAATAGAGCATCGCAGATGCGAGTTTGCGAGTGCAGAAGAAGCGAGGGACCAAGCGACGCCGAAGGCGAAAATATAAAACATGTGGAGGGGCAAATATGGAAATAAAAGAGTTTACGGATATGCAAAAGTTTGAGAAAATTATGGCAAACTGGGCAGCAGCTACCGGTTTGGCTACGGTTGCGGTAGGAGCAGACGGAAAGTATATCTCAGACTGTTATAATTTTACGGATTTCTGTATTAAACTCACAAGAGGCAGCAGTGAGGGCTGTGCCAGATGCGAAAAGTGTGACAGAGAAGGACAGGGTGTATATCACTGTCATGCAGGGCTCATTGACTTTGGTATCCCCCTTGAGGTGGACGGAAAGAAGGTGGGCTCCGTTATCGGAGGACAAGTACTTCCCGAACAGCCGGACGAGGAAAAGTTTCGCAAGGTGGCACGAGAAATCGGAGTGGATGAAGAGCAATACATAGAAGCACTGCACAAGGTGAATGTGCGTACCGAGGAGGCAATCAGAGCTTCGGCAGAACTGCTCGGGCAGGTGCTGAACAATTTTATTAATGCGGAGTATGCCAAAAAGAGAAACGGAGTAATTATTGAAAAACTTGCCACCGGGGCTGCCGAAACCCATGAACTGGTGGAACAGATTACCTCGAAGACAGAAGAATTGAAGGCCCTGCAGAACAAGCAGAAAATTCTTGCCTTGAACGCCAGTATTGAAGCGGCCAGAGCCGGCGAATTGGGAGCAGGCTTTGCCGTGGTTGCAAAAGAGGTCGGAAAGCTTTCGGAACAGAGCACTGTGGTCAACAGGGAAATTGAAGAAATTGTAGGAAAGATTTCCGAGACGGTGGAGAACATGAAGAATTAATTTTAGAATGCAAATAAGGACACTTTTTTGACAAAAGAGTGTCTTTTTTTGTGTCGCTTTTTATGTTAGGATTATTGTATAACAACCTTATTGAAGGAGGAGAGTCATGGATTCCTATTATCTTGCGATTGATATCGGTGCGTCCAGCGGAAGACACATTCTGGCTCATCTGGAGAATGGTAAGATGGAGTTGGAGGAGATTCACCGTTTCCCCAACGGCATGGTAGAGAAAGACGGCGAGAACGTCTGGGATGTGGACGAACTGTTTGCACAGATAAAGATCGGAATGAAGAAATGTGGCGAGACCGGCAAAATTCCGGTCAGCGTGGGCATTGACACATGGGGTGTTGACTTTGTGCTGCTGGACAAGACAGGACGGCGTATCGGTAAT
>JAEDMI010000086.1 GCA_016303085.1 Acetatifactor sp. | reverse complement strand
ATTTCTTTTATGATAAGCCTGATATTAGCTATGATGTCCACTGTTGTCTGACTGATTTTGTCCTGCGGTATCTGCAGGGCTCCACCGTTACCAACCTCCGCTTTCACCGAAATATCATCCAGGAAACGCAACTTTTCTCCGTTCAAACCAACTCCGATTTTAGAGAGCTTTTCAGACAATGCAGCCAGCAGTTTGGCCGGCTTTTTTGCGGAAATATCCGCGTCAATGGCGGGGACCTCCCCATTATTCAGGCTAAACTGCACCTTCAAGTCATCCGATTTCCATATATACGAGCATAAAATTCCGTTCTTTTCCCGACCCATGACTGCCAAAACACCGAAAACCTTTTTACCTGTCAGCTTTTTCCCTGCGAAAGGCAGTCTTAAATCCTTCACCACAGACAAATCCACATCCAACATCTGCTCCATCTGTTCCAGGGAGACATACTCATGATCGTTCCAAACAGGAATCAGGTATGTAAGCAGGTCATTGTCTGCGGCATAATATGCCCGCATCCTGTTGTATATCATGGCACAGTTTACCACATCCTCCTCGTCACTAAGGTACAACTCCGTCAAAGGTTCTGTCTGTCCCTCAGGATAAATGACCGCATGGATGATATCCCCGTCCACACTGCCCTGAACCCGCAGGCGGTACATAGCTTCCTTCTTGACACCGGTAAGCTCTGCCAAAGTATCCAGCAGCTTAGCCTGTGCCTCCTGTAACTCCTCCCGGTTCAGTTCCGCTTCAAGTTCATATGTAAAACTTGTGCGGTTCAAATTTTCCGCCAACAGTTTTGCGTCTTTGTACACCGGGTAAAATCGGACAAAAAGACCAACTGTCACCAATAATAAAAGAACGATAAAGCCAAGTAAAATTTTTAAGCCGATATGTTTTTTCTTCAACCCTGTTTACCCTCCGAATTTTCAGCCTCCCGGGATAAACCGGACTAATATTGCTGTCCTACCCATTCAACCACAAAATCTGCTACCTCGGACACACTTTTGCCGCTGATATCAAAGGTTTCAAACTCTGTATCTCCCAGGCTGTGATGGGATTTAAAATATTCATTGTAATCTACCGAGCTTTGAATCCAATTTTCATCGGCAATGCCTCTTCCTTCCCGCATTCTTGTTCTCAGAAGCTCCTCGTCGCAAACCAGAGCAAGGCAGCGGATATTCCGAAAGAATCGGCTGTTATAGGTTTTGGGCAATTTGTCCAGATTCCCTGCCATGGCCCAAAGCACCGGCTTTCCGCTCTGCATGATATTTTTCGATAAGCTTCCTATCTGCTCCACTTGATCATAATAATCTTCCTCCGTCTCATGAGGCATAATGTTGTAAAACATATCCGCATCCAGGACAACAAAATCCACCTTGCGCCTTATAATCTCCATGGCTGTGGTTGTTTTTCCCACACCGCTGCAGCCTGTCAAGACAAACAGCGGAAGTTTGATAAACTCCCACGTATTGCCGCATTTCGGACATCGAATCACATTTCCGTCAACCTCTTTGTCCCATTCGTAATTTCCGCACCTTGCACATGTTCCAATCATTTTTTATATCTCCGTCTGTTTTGTTCCTGCGTTCATAACAACCCAAAAATTATCATCCCGCTCCAATTTGGCGCAGACGCGCTCCGCCAGCTTTGCTGCATCACAAACACCATATTCCCTCAGTTCATGTTCCACGCCTTCGATAATCTTGGGAAGATAAAGAGTACTGTTCCCTCTCCTGACTGACTTCCTTGTGACATCCAGCAGCAGGCCATAAGGAATTTTCTCCGGCACCACATTTTCTATCAATGCCGGATACTTTATTTTTAAATTGTCTGTCATCACTTTAATCATATCTGCATTTAAAATTTCATCGTAATGATTTCTGACGGTTTCACCCAATTTCCCAATTATGTAACTTAATTTTTCTTCGTGAATTTCGTCCAAAACCTCTCGATAGATGACATTTTGATATGCCAGAATCATGAACTCTCCGGGTTTCAGACCGGGGAAATCCTTAATTCTGACAATCGGCATCAGGATACCCTCCTTCGCAAGCTCCCGACGCAGTTTTGCGATATGCTGTACAAACTCATTATTCACAAAAAGAGGCACTATCTCTTTCCCAAAGATAAGTTCCAACGGGTCAAGGCTATCTCGAAGGCTTTTCAGAATTTCGCCCTGCATCTTTTCATCCCCGTCTTCTGTCATATTTCCGCCAGGCGGCTTCCAAATACATTTAATTCCTCTCTGATTTCTCTCATATATGCTATATCCTCCTTATTGATAATGAATTTTTTGACAAATGAACGACAGGCATCTGTCTCATTTTCATTATAACAATCAGGAATATCGTATGTAAAACAACTCCTCGTTTAGCTGTTCTCAACCATTCTTCATCTCATTACAACACTGTTGATTACCTGCTTTTTAATCATCCAAGTTCCCCCGGCATCTGCTCCGGATTTCCTGCCGCAAAAAGTATATCATTTCCCGCTTGTTTTGACAATGAAGCTTGGAATGGAATTGAAAAACACGCAGAATGGTATTATACTAATTAAGCACGAGGACTTGGAGAAATTCGGGACTCCGTCGTTGTACCCTCAAGAGAATAAGGCTCGTGGTATATTAATAAAGTGAAGGATGAGGATTCAAATTCATGATGCATTTTTTAAAAGAAAAAGCAGACAAGCTGATAGTGCTTTTGTGGGTAGCCGTGGTTTTGGCCAGTATCAAAAGTATATTTACGGATACCGGATTTGACAATGCATATACGGTAGCCATGTCCTATAGACACTTAAACGGAGATGGTATGTTTCAGCAAATGTGGGAGCCTCATCAGACTTCCATTTTCTTCACAGATATTTTTATGTGGCTGTATCATCTGGTGGTACCATCCTATACCGGTGTAATGATTTATCTTCAGATTTGCGGAACTCTGTTTTTTGGTGTGCTCTGCATTTTTTTATATCGCCTGTTAAAGGATATTACGGGAAAACAAATTGCTCATTTAGCATGCATTTTTCTGTTTATGTTTCGTGCCAAGCAAACACCCTTCCCTGACTTTGCAAACCTGCAAATCGGATTTTCGGTGCTTGTGTTTCTCTGTCTTGTAAAATTTCTGAATAATCAGCAAAAACGGGGTTACCTGTCCATGGCAGCAGTCTTTTTGTGTCTGGAGATATTATCTTATCCATCCTGCATATTGGCTTATGTACCTGTGGTTTTGATTCTCTTTTTCAAATCGGAGAAAAGGTGGAAAAACATAGGGCTCTTTACAGCTGTCTGCGGGGTTATCGGACTGGGATATGTAGGATATTTTATTATTAAAATCGGAATTTCACAGTTTATAAGAAATATCGGCAATATTTTCTATTCGGATTCTCACAGTAATGACTATATCAGTTTGTACAATTACTTTTATGGTATCATGCTGGGAATTTGCTGGATTATAGCATCTGCAGCGATAGCTTGGGTAATAGGAAGAGTTGTTTATGCCATTCGAAAAAAAAGTGTGGAGTTCTTACCGATATTTGGTCTGGTAATGCTTTTTTCAGAAATTGTAATGCTCTTTACTCAGAAAAAGACGGGGCTTGACTGGACCTGCACCTTCTATATACTGCCGGTAGTTCTGATGCTTCTGGGTTTAGCCGGTTATAAAAAAATGGAGGAGCAGGAAAAGACAATCTGGCTTACAGGAATGTTACTGTCCATTGCTTCCTTTGCCGCCACCTGGCTGTTGACCGATTTGGGACTTATCACAATTGTGTCCTATATGGTGCTCGGAGGGGTGGTTTCCTTCCTGCCAATTCGACATATGAAGGAACAGGCGGTACTTTTTCTGCTGGCTGTCTGTACCCTTGTAACCGTGCATCGGGGACTGGTTGTATGGGGCTATGCAAATAAAGGAAATATATGGATGGTTCAAGACGTGAACACCATTGTTCGTTCCGGGCCATCCATGGGTGTAGTATGTGATTACATGACTTATTACCAGATAACCTATGACGGAGAAGATCATACGCAGTATGTTCAGGAGGAAGATTCCTTTCTAATAGTAGGGAGTTGGCTGATTGACTCCATGGAATTTTTGCTGACGGATGCAGATATCAGTAATTACTCCACCATTGATACTCCTATTTATAATGAGCGCATGCTGGAATATTTTAAACTTTATCCCGAAAAGGAACCTACGGTAATAGCAGTGAGCTGTTGGTACGGAGAAATGATGGTAGACCCGAATTCCTGGGTAATGAAATGGATAGATGAAAATTATAAAACGGTTGGTGACGGACGGTACTGGAGATATTACAGGGCAAAATAAAGAAGAGGCAACGAACTTCCTGTATAATTTGACATCCTTCCGTCTCCGTGTTATACTCAGAACAGTTTATAAGAAAGGTGGCTTACGTGTGTTTATTTGTATTCGTTGTGCTCGCACCCGTTTTGCAGGGCAATAAAAAAGCAGATTCATAAACTCATGTTAAATGGGCTTTTTTTGCGTGCGAATACAAAATATAATGCGTAGTTTTTTTGCAGGAAAATACTCATTTAAGGGGGTATGTCCTGCTTTTTTATTGCCCTTCATTTCGGGTTGAAGTTATCACAGACGAAAATGAAGGAGACACACTATGCAAAAAAGCAGGCCACAGAACATTGACTATAAAAAGAATTTATCCAACTCTCAAAACTTTATTACCGACTGTTATCTCATCCGGAAAATTATCCGTCTCAGCAATATCAGCAAAAATGATACCGTTTTGGAAATCGGCACAGGCAAGGGACACCTGACAGAGGCGCTTTGCCGCAGAAGCGGATATGTTTACTCCGTAGAGCTTGACAGAAGGTTGTATGAATCCACGTCAGCAAAGCTAGCTTCTCTGACTAACCTGAAACTAATCCACGGGGATTTTCTCAAATATCCCCTGCCAGCAAAGGGAGACTATAAGGTATATGCAAATATTCCTTATTTCATTACCACACAAATTATTGAAAAGCTGACGAATGCACCAAATCCGCCATCTGATATCTGGCTGATTATGGAGAAGGGCGCTGCAAAGAGATTTATGGGACTTCCCCGGGAAAATACCAAATCTCTGCTTCTGAAGGTAAGGTGGAATATGAAAATCCTGTATCACTTTCGCAGAGAGGATTTTCATCCCATGCCCTCCGTAGACTCGGTTTTGCTTCATTTGACACGGAAAGCAGGGCCTGCTCACAAAAAGGCAGATGACAATAGCCCTAAAGCGTGCAGGCCTGCCGCCCTCCTATGAAGATGCCGTCACACTATACATCCAATGGCTTTGCTTATTTCGATGCTATCAGCAGTTCGGTAACAAATAAGTCATTCTCTCTCGGCATCCGCCTTCGTATGCTGCACCGTTCCTCTCGGATGATGGGGCGGTGCATAAACGGACGATACTTTTAAGGCTCCTCCTCCCGCATTTATCACATTATGCCAGGTGCCGGCGGGTACAAAAAACGCATCCCCCAGGCACAAGGTACGGCAGAAGTCCAATCTGTCCTTACATTTTCCCATCTTTACAACAGCACAGCCCTGCTCCACTCTGATGAGCTGGTCTGTATCCTCATGAACTTCCAATCCGATTTCTCCGCAGGCAGGAATACACATCAGCGTCATCTGTAAATAGTCCCCTGTCCAGGCAGCAGTGCGAAAGTGGTGATTTTGTACCACTGTCTGTTCGATATTTGCCACATAGGGATGAGGCCCGAAATCTTTCTGCTCCGTATGACATCCGCAATTCATAGAAAACCCTCGTTTCACATATTCTATCAATATGCTATGCTGCTTTTCATGTTCCGTGCGATAAACTCTTAATAATGCCTTCTTCCAATCATTGAAAAGGGTCATAATTTCTGCTATATTTGAGCATACAGATAATATTTACAGACTCAGGAGAAGCTATGAAATATAAATACTGCGAAAATGATAATTTTGAAGATTTTGCAAGCGGCAGAGTTATATACGGCGGTACGGGTGTGCCTAATTTTCCGGTTCGCTTAGGCAACGAAATCTTCAGAAGATGCTTAAACTACAAAAAAGGAAAAGACGACTTGACCGTATACGATCCCTGTTGCGGCGGAGGATATCTTCTTACTGTCTTAGGTCTGCTCAACCCATGTATTTCCGAAATAGTGGGCAGCGACATTGATGATGCCATGCTGCAGATTGCCGGAAAAAACTTTTCCCTGCTATCCCCGGACGGATTGATGAAAAGAGAGCAGGAATTAAAAGAGTTGGCTCAAAAATACGGAAAGCAATCCCATTTGGATGCGCTGAACAGCCTCGACAACCTGAAATCACTTTGCCACAGCAGCACTTTCTCCTGCCGGACCTTTCAGGCAGACTGTACAAAACCTATTCAGGAATCCCTTCACCCGGATATTATTATCACGGACATCCCCTACGGCAACCTGGTTTCCTGGGAAGGTGCCGCTGAGTCCTCCCTGAATCTGATGTACCGGCAGCTTGCCCAAATATCCCATGAGGACACCATTTTGGCAGTGATTATGGACAAAAAGCAGAAGCCGGAAACCAATGAATGGCTCCGGCTCGAAAAGCAACAGCTTGGAAAAAGAAAATTTGAGATATATCGCTGTCTTAGTAATTGATTCCCTGAATAGCCAGCCTTCCGTCTCTTACACCAAAAACAATATTGGGCACTCCGGTATCCGTCAGAGAAAAGCCCGCTCTGCTTGCGGACAGATTGCTTTCATCTGCTGCAGCTATTGCATCCACCAATTCCTGTGTAAAGACACTGTCTTCGCCCATCGCAATAAAATCCTCCCGTGTATCCACACTGACTCCGCCTTCTGTAAGGCCCATGTACAACGGAAATGCTGCCAAATCCGCCAATGCCTCCAAATCCTTATCCGCTACGGCTGCCTTCACGTCTCTGGCAAAGGCAGCGACCATATTACTGTTTACGCTGAAATTGTCAATATTTCCGACCTGATATTTGTTCTGTTGATTTTCCTCTGATGGCTCAGACGAAGCGTTCTGTTCCTCTTCAACTGTAGTTCCCGATTCAGTCTGTGAAGCATTATCATCCCGGCTCTCACTGCTCTCCGAAATATTTTCCACGCTTCCGGTTCCGACATTCGCCGCATCATCCGCCTCCTTTCCGCAAGCTGTCATTGCAACACACAGTATGCCTGTTGCCAGTAAAAGTACTAATTTTTTCATGAGAATATCTCCTCTCTTTTTTATTTCGATGATTAGATGCTCTGCGTCATAAAAAAGTTTCAAAAAAAATAAATAATATTGACCGGAAGGTCAATAAATTGTATTATTAACCATGTGGTCAATTTATTTATGCGAAAGGCGCATTTATGAAAAAGGAAGAAAAGACAGAACTTACCAAATCCAAAATTTTTGCCGCAGCAATTCAGGAATTCGGAACAAACGGATATGCAACAGGTTCGGTTAATAACATTTGCAAAACGGGAATAAATAAGGGCTTGGTTTATCATAACTTTAAAGATAAGGATGAATTGTACCTGGAATGTGTTAAAAAGAGTTGCGAAGATTTAATCTGCTATGTAATCCGGCACAAGTCGGATGCAGGGTTTGTGGAATATATGCACGCGCGCAGAAGCTTTTTTCAGGAACATGAGGCGGAAGCCAATCTGTTTTTAGAAGCACGAACAAGTCCGCCGCAACATTTAGCTTTCCGAATTCGGGAGATAAATTTGACGCTTTGAATCTGGAGATATTTGAAAAAGAGCTTTCTCATCACGAGCTTAGGACGGGGATATCAAGGGATGACGCACTTCACTACTTTAATGAAATCCAGAAAATATACAACCTTAACTTTTCAAATGAAGTTCATAACAAAATGTCTCCCCATGACCAACTGACTTTACATGAGATGAATATACAAAAACTGTTTGATTTCATGCTTTATGGCATTGCAAAGAGAGGCAAAGAGATATGATTATAAATATATTACGTTGGATTGCCACACTACTCATCGCTTTTCTGGCAGGTAAAGCCGTCAGTAAGCTGAAACTGCCCGCAATTCTGGGATGGTTGATTACGGGAATGATATTGGGGCCAAATGCAGCCGGGCTCCTTCCTCAGGATGTTTTGGATACGGCATGGTACAAAACAATCATTATGTGGATGCAGTGCTCTTTTGGATTAATGCTGGGAACCGAGCTTGTCTGGAAAAGAATTAAGAACTATGGAAAAGCTTTGATGGTTACAACTCTGACACAGTCACTGGGTACATTTGTGCTTGTATCTCTGGTGTTTGCAATTGTTTTTCATTTTATGGGTATTCCGGCTTACCTGGGTTTTGCTTTCGGTGGAATTGCTCTGGCAACCGCACCGGCACCGGCTTTATCCATCGTCAGCGAGTTTCACACAAAAGGACCTGTTACAAATACACTGCTTCCTATGACTGTACTGGATGATATTGTGGGAATCGCGGTATTTTTTACGGTGAACGCATTTATTGCAAGAAATGTATCCGGCGGTACCGTATCTCTGTTTATGATTCCTGCGATGATTCTTTTACCTATTGTCGTTGGTGCACTTATCGGGATTTCTGCCGGTATCCTTTTAAAAAGGCAGTTTCATTCTCCGCTGCATTCTCCAATATGATTTCAGAGGAAAAGCTTGAGATGGTGAAAAATTACTTCCATCCTATTCTCGGAATCTGTCTGTTGGGAGCAATTGTGGATCTGGGAGCGCCTTTAGATTATCACCTGATTCTCGGAGCAGGGCTGTTTACCTTTATTTACATTGTCGCAAGGGCATTTGGGAAGTATTCCGGCGCAAGACTCAGTGCAAAATGGATGAAAATGCCGGAAGCAGTGCAAAAATACCTTGGTTTTACACTGCTTCCCCACTCCGGCGTATCTCTCGTTTTTACAGGAATTATCTGTGCCACCTTGGAGGGCGGCGGTGAATCGGAATATGCCGTCATCGTAAAAGGGACCATAGCCGCTGCAGCAGTAATTAATGAGATTATCGCCGTCATTTTGGCAAAAAAAGGATTTGAACGGGCAGGAGAAATTACTGCGGCAGCATCTTAATAGATATCGCTGCGGCCCCTCACCGATAATACTGAGCCTGTGCCTCAAACATCTTGGCATAAATCCCTCCCGGGATATCGACCAGTTCGTCATGACTACCATACTCCGCTATCTTTCCCCCCGCAAAAACAGCAATCCTGTCGCAGAAACGGCAGCTGGACAGACGGTGAGAGATATAGAAAGCAGTCTTGTCTCCCACGAGCGTATGGAACTGTCTGTATATCTCATATTCCGCAATCGGATCTAACGCAGCAGTAGGCTCATCCAAAATAATGACAGGTGCATTTTTGTAAAGTGCCCGGGCAATAGCCAGCTTCTGCTGCTCACCTCCGGAGGGCTCCACACCATCCTCCTCAAAAATCTTAAACATCCTCGTATCGGTTCCCTTCGGCAATTTTGACACCATACCGTCCAGTTCTACCAGTCGAATCAGATCATCCAACCGTTCAGAATCCGCATCCTGAAACGCAATGTTCTCTCCGAGGGTAAAGCCAAACATCTTAAAATCCTGAAATACCGGCGCAAACTGCTCCATGTATTCCTGATAGTCATACTCTTTAATGTCACGACCATCCAGTAATATCTCTCCCTCGGTTGGGTCATATAGTCTGCAAAGCAGCTTGATAAAGGTAGTCTTGCCCGCACCGTTCAAGCCGACAATAGATAAATGCTCGCCGGGCTCAATGGTGATATTGATGCCATCCAGTACCTTTTTCTCTGTGCCGGGATATGCAAAGGTTACATTCTTAAATTCGATTTTATGTGCATCCTTTTTTACATGGGCAGTTCCTTTGGGAATAGCTTCCGGATACTCCATAAACAAAACATACTCGTAAGCATAGTTACAGCGTTTCATAAGCTCCTGAATGTTCCAGACCAATCCGCCCAGTGTGGCATCCAGCGCTCCCGCAGCCTCAATCAACTGAGTAAAAGTACCGATGGAAATTGCTTTCCTCAGTACAAGGATTCCCACATAAAAGTATGTAATCAGAGAGCGCAACAGTCCGGTTCCGACTGCAATCAGATTATAGAGATATACCTTATCTGCCTGCCATTTCCAGGCGGCATCACTCTCCTCTGTATTCTTTTCCCATTTTCGCACCATCATCCGGCGGGCATCATACAGACGGATATCTTTTCCATAACGAAAATCCACAGTCTCCCAGCCGAAATAGCCGAACAGCCGGTTGATTTTCGACAGACGCTGATAAGCCGCTAAGCTCACTTCATTACATTTAGAGGTCGTAAATCCATTAATTATC
>JAEDMI010000085.1 GCA_016303085.1 Acetatifactor sp. | reverse complement strand
CTGATTGATTTTATAGAAGCTACAGGTGTCCGCCAGCTTTTTCAGATATTCCAGTGTCGGAACTCTTCCTCTCGTGACATCATGGGTGATTCCTCTGGCTCCGATAGAAGGTTCATCGATAATCTCAACTGCCGGAACAGCCGCCCCATACTGTAAAAGCAGCTGTCGAAGAGTCTGAACTGCATACAACAGCCCGGCTTCGTCTGCCCCCTGTAGGGTAATATGCTCCTCTGTCACGTTGAGCTGATAGGATTCATGCACACCCGTATGGGATATCAGAAGATGGATTGCATTTGGCTGTTCTTTTCGGTCGGTGCGAATGATGTCCGCCTGAAAGCCCAGATCTTGTTTGATTTCTTCTTTTAACAGAATGGCATATTGTCTGACAGACTGTGGCAAATCACTGCCGATGCAGATAAGAGTGTATAAGTTTAGATTGAAAAAGCCTTTTTGGGGAGTGACTGTTTTGGGCTGTGGCAGTAATAACATGTTTATATCCGTTCCTTTCATGAGTATGCTTCTAACAGCATTATACATCATGCTGAAAAAATGGGGACCTATAGTATTGGATTAATTTCATTTTATAAAAGTTTTAAATTGACTTATTGGATAAAACTGTGATATAGTACGGCTGTATGGAAAACATATGTGAATGAGTCTTCCATGCAAATATTTTTTGGCAACCCTGTTGCCTTATTGATTGAGTTAAAAGCTCAAATTTTATAAGTTGGTTACTATAAACCGGTGCTGATGCACATCTAACTTGTGAAACGGTCAATAAGAGTAGTAAAAGTAAAATATTTGCTATATAGACTCTAAAAACCACATATCTGTTCATACATAAACTGTTTTGAGACCGAAGAGAAAATTGTGCTACAGGGATAAAAGCGTCCTTGATGACAGTTTGCGTAAGGAAATATGTTCTTCATTCGGTTTCTGACAGAGGATAACAGATTTTCAGGGCAAGTGATGAGTGGCATCACTTGCCCTTTTTGCGTGCATAGGCAGAGGCAGAAAGCCGCGGCTGCTCATGCCACGCTTGTATGAACAGGAGTAAAAGAAAGGAATCCGCTATGAGTGATAAGATTTCTCTGTACGGCTTTAATAATTTGACGAAGTCCTTAAGCTTCAATATCTATGATGTGTGCTACGCCAAGACACAGCGGGAACAGAAGGATTATATTGCCTATATTGACAAGCAGTATAATTCCGAGCGTCTTACCAAGATTCTGACAAATGTCACGGATATGATTGGTGCAACGGTTCTCAATATTTCCAGTCAGGATTACGAGCCCCAGGGAAGCTCTGTGACCATACTCATTGCGGAGAACAGTATGGTGCCCGTTGGAGACACGACAGTTGCTCATCTGGACAAGAGCCATATTACAGTGCATACATATCCCGAGTATCATCCCGAGACATGTCTGGCTACCTTTCGGGTGGATATTGATGTTGCCACTTGTGGAGAAATTACGCCTCTGTCCACGCTGGACTATCTGATCGGCTCCTTCGATTCCGATATTATTACCATGGATTATAGGGTCAGAGGCTTTACGAGAGATGTCAGCGGACATAAGCTGTTTATCGACCATAAGATTACATCCATTCAGGATTACATTGACAGGGCGACTTTGCGCAAGTATGACGCTGTGGATATCAATGTGTATGATGCCAACATCTTCCATACAAAGATGCTGATAAAAGAAATTGATTTGCAGAACTATCTGTTTAACAGCGATGTCTATGAGCTGCCGCCCAAGACAAGACTGGAAATTATGGACAACCTTCGCAGGGAAATGATAGAGATATTTAGCGGGAGAAACGTGTATTAACAGGTTAGCCGTGCGCAAATCATGAAGCGCACGGCGCGAGCGAGCTTGCTCGCAGAGCGCAAGACGCTTCGTGATTTGCATAAGGCGCTCTGCATACATCGAGATTTGTAGTTGCGAAGCAACGGAAAAGCCGCGAAGCGGCGAAATCGAGATGGGCGGAGCGGCGCACGGCAAAAAGGGCGGAGCGGCGCACGGCAAAAAGGGCGGAGCGGCGCACGGCGCATGAATGTATGTAAAAGGAGGCGCCCCGGTGGGAAGATTTAATCAGGAAAGAGCCCCTATATATGAGGCGCTGGAAGAATTCAGAAAAAACAGAATTGTACCCTTTGACGTACCGGGGCATAAGCGGGGCAGAGGCAACCCGGAGCTGGTGGAACTATTGGGACAGCAGTGTGTGGGAATTGACGTGAATTCCATGAAGCCCCTGGACAATCTGTGCCATCCTGTGTCTGTTATCCGTGAGGCGGAGGAGATGGCAGCGGAAGCCTTTGGTGCAGCTTATGCCTTTCTCATGGTGGGGGGAACTACCTCTTCTGTTCAGAGCATGGTCTTGAGTGTCTGCAAGAAGGGGGACAAGATTATTCTGCCGCGAAATGTGCACAGAAGCGTGATAAATGCGCTGGTGCTCAACGGCGCTATCCCGATTTATGTCAATCCCGACATGGATAAGAAGCTTGGCATTGCCCTGGGAATGAAGGTGTCTCAGGTGGAGAAGACCATTCGGGAGAACCCGGATGCGGTGGCGGTTTTGGTAAATAACCCCACCTATTACGGAATCTGTTCCGACTTGAGAAGTATTGTGAAGCTTGCCCATGCAAACGGTATGAAAGTACTCGTGGATGAAGCCCACGGAACACATTTTTATTTCGGGGAAAATATGCCGGTATCAGGCATGGCAGCAGGAGCGGATATGGCATCCGTCAGTATGCATAAGTCCGGCGGAAGCCTGACTCAGAGCTCCTTTTTGCTGATAGGCCCTGACATGAACCCGGGCTATGTGAGACAGATTATCAACCTGACACAGACAACCAGCGCATCCTATCTGCTGTTGGCAAGCCTCGACATCTCCCGCCGAAACCTTGCTCTCAGAGGAAGAGAGGAATTCCGCAAGGTAACGGCACTGGCGGAGTATGCCAGAAAGGAAATTAACAGTATCGGCGGATATTATGCATACACTTCAGAGCTGATGAACGGCGACAGCATCTTTGACTTTGACAAGACAAAACTGACAGTGAACACTCTGGGTATCGGTCTGGCTGGAATTGAGGTCTATGATATTCTGCGGGACGAGTACGATATCCAGATGGAATTGGGTGATATTGCAAATGTGCTGGCTTATATTTCCATCGGAGACAGGGAGCGGGATATAGAGCGCCTTATCAGTGCGCTGGTGGAAATCAGGCGTAAATACGGAAGAGATAATACAGGGATGTACACTCAGGAATATATTGACCCCAAGGTTGCGGTTTCCCCTCAGAATGCCTTTTATGCGGAGAAGGAATCGTTGCCGCTCATGGAGACGGAAGGGCGTATTTGCAGCGAATTTGTCATGTGTTACCCTCCCGGAATCCCCATATTGGCTCCCGGTGAAGAGATTACCGCGGACATTCTGGAGTATATTGTTTACGCCAAGGAAAAGGGCTGTTCCATGACGGGACCGGAGGATGCGGGAATCGACAGGCTGAATGTACTGAAGGAGAAGTGGATGGCTTAGAAAGGAGAACGATATGGAACTATGGTTTTCGGAGCCTCATACTCCAAACGTAAAGCTGTCCATTAAGGTAGACAGGCAGCTTTACAGCGGACAGAGCGAGTTTCAGAGAATAGATGTGTTTCAGTCCCCGGAATTCGGAAGAATTCTGGTGCTGGACGGATACGTCATGCTGACGGAGAAGGATGAATTTATCTATCATGAGATGATTGTCCATGTACCCATGGCGGTGCATCCGTGCGTAAAGAAGGTGCTTGTCATCGGTGCGGGAGACGGCGGTGTCATCAGGGAGTTGACGAAATATCCGGAGATTGAGCACATTGACCTGGTGGAGATTGATGAGCAGGTGATTCAGGTTTGCAGGGAGTTTCTGCCCAGAATTTCCTGTAAGCTGGATGACAATAGAGTTCATATTTATTATGAAGACGGGCTGAAATTTGTCCGCTTCAAGGAAAACGAATATGATTTGATTATTGTGGATTCAACAGACCCCTTTGGACCGGGGGAGGGCCTTTTTACAAAAGAATTTTACGGCAATTGCTACAAAGCCCTGAAGGAGGACGGAATCATGGTAAATCAGCATGAAAGTCCCTTCTATTAGGCAGATGCCACGGCATGTATGCGTGCTCACAAACGGATTGTGGAGAGCTTTCCCGTCAGTCGTGTCTATCAGGCTCATATTCCCACATACCCATCGGGTCACTGGCTGTTTGGCTTTGCCTCCAAAAAGTACCATCCGGTACATGACCTGGATGCGGAGAAGTGGCTTGAGAGAGAATTGGATACCCTGTACTATACACCGAAACTTCACGAGGGAGCTTTCTGCCTGCCGGCTTATGTGGAAAAGCTGCTGCGGAAGGTGGAAATACATGGCTGACAGCGGATAAAGGCATTGTAGAAGCCTGATGTTGTGAATTTTACAGAAGAACAGATTTAAAGAAAAATAAATTTGCAGTGTGATAGATGTTATATGAAGCCGTTTCAGCGGCGGAATGGAGGACAAAATGTCAAAGATTTTAATTATCGGCTGCGGTGGTGTGGCTTCCGTGGCAATTCAGAAATGCGCAAAGAAAGCAGATGTATTTTCGGAAATCTGTATTGCCAGCCGTACTGTGTCAAAGTGTGATGCGCTGAAGGAGAAACTGGAGGGGACTACTGATGCGAAGATTACCACGGCAAAGGTGAACGCTGATGATGTCAATGATTTGATTTCACTGATAAAAAAGGAGCAGCCCAAAGCGGTACTGAATCTCGCCCTGCCCTATCAGGATTTGACCGTTATGGATGCCTGTCTCGCCTGCGGCGTGGATTACATTGATACAGCCAACTATGAGGCGGAGGACACTGAGGATCCCGAATGGCGGGCAGTCTATGAAAGGCGTTGTGCAGAAAAGGGCTTTACCGCATATTTTGATTATTCCTGGCAGTGGGCATATAGAGAGCGCTTTGAAAAAGCGGGTATCACCGCGCTTCTGGGCAGCGGCTTTGACCCCGGTGTTACCAGCGTCTTTTCTGCCTATGCGCTGAAGCATTATTTTGACGAGATTCATTACATTGATATCATGGACTGTAATGGCGGCGATCACGGCTATCCATTTGCAACCAACTTTAACCCGGAAATCAACCTCCGCGAGGTTTCCGCAAACGGCTCCTACTGGGAGGACGGTCACTGGGTAGAGACAAAGCCCATGGAAATTAAGAGAGAATATGATTTTGCTCAGGTTGGAAAGAAGGATATGTATCTGCTGCACCATGAGGAAATCGAGTCACTGGCTCAGAATATTCCCGGTATTAAGAGGATTCGTTTCTTTATGACCTTCGGACAGAGCTATCTGACTCATATGAAATGTCTGGAAAATGTGGGTATGCTTCGCACCGACCCGGTCATGTTTGAGGGCAGGGAAATCGTACCCATCCAGTTCCTGAAAGCGTTGCTTCCCGACCCTGCGTCCCTGGGTCCCCGCACTGTGGGCAAGACTAACATAGGCTGTATCTTTACCGGTGTGAAGGACGGTAAGGAGAAGTCCGTCTATATCTACAATGTGTGTGATCATCAGGAGTGCTACAGGGAGTTAGGCTCTCAGGCTATCTCTTACACCACCGGTGTTCCCGCTATGATCGGAGCTATGCTGGTGATGAACGGCACATGGAAAAAGCCCGGTGTATTTAATGTGGAAGAGTTCGATCCCGATCCCTTCATGGAGGCTCTGAATCAGTATGGTCTGCCTTGGGTGGTGGAGGAAAATCCCGTATTGGTGGATTGAGGATAATGCCATTATGACACTGGGGATTATTTACTTTAAAATAAAAATTCTGATTCCGGTATCGGGGGAAGACTATGGTATTTCAACAGCTGGGTGAAAGTAAAAAGATGGTGCTGTCTACTTCGGTGGATAACCATGTTACCTCCCGCATGATGAGCGTGATTATCATTGACGGCAATTTCTATTTTCAAACAGACAGGAAGTCAAGAAAGCTTGAACAGATAGCAGAAAATCCGAAGGCAGCTCTGTGTGTGGATAATGTACAGGTGGAGGGCGAGTGCAGAGAAGTGGGAAAGCCCTCGGAAAATCGGGACTTTTGCACTTTGTACGAGAAGTACTACCCAAATTCTTACAAAACCTATACTTTTCTGGCCGACGAAAGGCTGATTTGCCTGAAGCCTACCCTGATAAAAAGATGGATTTACGAGGAAGGAAAGCCATACGAAGAAATATTTGATTTTCAAAAGGGAAGCTATGAGAAGAAAGCGTATCATCTTGCATGATACATTTGAGAATCGCAGATAAGCATTGGAATATTATTTCCGTTAATCCTATCCTATGCCATTGATAAAATAGAAAGTTGAGAGTGTAAAAAAGATGAATCATCGCATTGAACAAGCAAAAAAATTTTTATGGGAAAAGCTGATGGTATCAGGATATTTTAAAGACCATCAAACAGACGGAGAGTATCGATATGAACATTCAATACGTGTTGCAAATATCGGTAAAACGATAGCTGAAAAGGAAGGATTGAATGTTGAGAATCTGATGCTTGGCTGTTTACTTCATGACGTTTCGTATTGTATGTCTTTTGAAGAGATGGGCGGCTGGAATAATCATGGACGCTTTTCGGCGAGGATTGCAAGGCCGTTTTTGCTTCAGCTAGGTTTGAAACAAAGCGATGTGGAAGAAATATGTTATGGAATTTCAATCCATGTTGATGACCAATCTGATTTTGACGGAGAGAGGACTAGGCTTGCTCTTTCAATTGGAGAAGCAGATAATATTGATCGCTTTGACGCATACAGAATATATGAATCTCTCCAATATAACAGGTATTCAGAAAAAAAGTTAGAGGAGAAGCGTGCTTTTGTGGAAGAATATCTGCATAGATTAGAGGAACTTCGAAAAGCGCCAACCGCCAGTAAAACAGGTCAACGAATGTGGTTTGCGAAGCTTGATTTCCAGGCAGAATTCTATAACAAGCTTTTGGAACAAATTAAGAACAGCAGCATAAATTAAGCTGCCGGAAACATTTTCCGAAAAGGGAACATTTTTATTGTTTTAGGGTTCCATAACAGTGCCAATAAAAACGGGCAAGCTTTCTTTACAGTCGATTATCATGTAGAGAAAGGGTCTGTCCAGTGTAATATAAATCGGTTCTGCAATATCAATAGATGCAGATTCGGAACAGACTTCCACAAGGGTTGCGGCACCTGCCTTTGTACCCTGCTCATCCACTGCAATAAAGGTCTTGTGAATGACATCGCTGATATAAAGATTACCGTCGGAACTGAAGCCGATACCCGAAAAATCGGCCTGACCGGAGTCAAAGGCAGTAGTCATTCCCATACTTTTCAATACATTTTTCATTTCTACGCTGTATTCTGCTTCAAATTTCGGCAGAGAAGCCCGTATGTCTGCGTCGATAGTGTCGGACAGCATATTGCTTAAGTGCTCTCCCGAGAGGCTGTTTACATAATCTTTCATGCTGATGTGCTCCTCCGGCAGCAGGGCGGCAAAAGCATATTTTCCGTCTGCATAGTATTTCAGGAACCCTAATGCCGAAGTTTCACCATTTTCATTGACATCCTGAAGCAAGACATCCTCCTCGGAGTGCATCATCTGAACACTTTTTTCTATTCCGCTCTCTGTGGTAAAAATGCCATCGCTTACTTCATAACTCTTATAAGGAGTCTGCCATTCTGCGTCAAATCCCAAAGCGTTAATCAGGTACATAACGGCATCTGGAGGTATTTCGTTCAAAATTTCCGGAATCATATCATCCGTATGCTCTGCCACCCATTGATTGATTTCCTTCAGCGTGAAATTGTCAAAAGAGGCTTTGTAAATATCAGCGCCATACATGCTTCCGTTGGCTTGCAGAAAACTTTCTTCCACGGCAAAGCCTTCCTTGTCCTTCAGCCAAATGGAATTTGCTATATGCAGCCTGTATTTTTCTGCAGAAGGCAGGGAGGTATTGTAATTGTGCAGATATTCGTTGAGAGAAGAAATGTCGGCGCCAAAAACCTGTTCCATCTGAGACAATGTTTTTCCCTTTGCTCCGTTGGCAGTCATGGCTAGGGCGTTGATAACGGAGAGAGGTGATATCAGGGTGTTCTTTTCAGACTCCAGGCTTTTCTGAAACAGACGCACCGCAAAATCGGTGTAGGTAACGATGCTTGCGGTAGGGAGTGAGGCATCGTGAGAGAGCACGCCTCTGTCGGAAGATATTTGCCCTTCGGAGAATTGCGGTCTCTCATCGGTTATCGGAGAGGAAGCAGTATCCCTGATATTATCCTGAGAGATACCCTCCATCAAATCGTTTGCCCCGGGCTGAGAGTCGCAGCCGGACAGAGCGCTGACAAGCAATGCGGAGCAAATAGCAGCAGTTACAAACCTTTTTAGATAATTTTTCATATTATAATCCCCCTTTCGGCGTCGCTTGGTTTCATTTGGATAAACTCGCAAACACGCACGCGAGGTGCTTTATTGTCTGCTTCGCAGACAGTTTGCTCGTTAGTTGTGCAGGAAAACCAAATGCCGCCTTCGGCGTCGCTTGGTTTCATTTGGATAAACTCGCAAACACGCACGCGAGGTGCTTTATTGTCTGCTTCGCAGACAGTTTGCTCGTTAGTTGTGCAGGAAAACCAAATGCCGCCTTCGGCGTCGCTTGGTTTTCCTTTGCACAACTATATGGACGGGAAAGGGGATGGAAAGTTTCAATCTCTGAAATTAATTTCGTATCTCTTTCCATTTGAGAACAGCACACCGTCGGTGAGTCGGATGCAGAGTATGCAGGTATTTACATCCTCAAAGTTATTGTGACCGTTGTCAATCCATGCGGCGAAAGCTGTCCTGAGTTTGCCTGCAATTTCGGCATTTTCCGGCTTCCCGAAGTATCCCAGGTTGACACCTTCGCCGTGAGCAGTAAACCAGTCCCCGGAGATAGCCACTGTCGGGTTCTTGCCAATCTGATGCATCTTATTGGACAGACCATGGGTAATTACATAAAATGCACCATCTTCATAGTATGCGTCAACAGTGCGTACATGGGGTACATTTTCCTCTGCTGTCGCCAGAGCAATCAAAGAATCCTTTCCAAAGCGTTCCGTCATGATTGTTTCTGTTTCTTTTGTCAGTTTTTCCATATGAATTTTCTCCTTGTATTTTCATTATTGAAGATTCATTATTGAAGATCGGCCTTTTCTATATCAATCTGGTAGATTACCAAAAACTTTTCCTGCTCTTTAGAATATTTTTGGCATAGCATAGGATATGCTGTCCACATCAGTTCTTGATTGACAGGCGTGTCATTCTTTTTTGCAGTACCGCTGATTCGTATCCATTTTCCTGTGATTGGATTGTAACTGGCCAATTCAATTTTACTGTTTTGCTCCAAATCCGAATAAACACTTTTTCTACTGTCGGTTGCAATAAAAAGACTTTGCCCATCGGTGCTAATCATGCCGAAGGGTCTAAGCCTTGGTTGTTCGTTCACGGAGGTAGCCAGAAAGAAATAGCCGCATTCCCGGATAAAGGTCACACAGGCAGTTGCCGTTATATCTTCATTTACCTGTCTATTTCCGTTTGTTACTTCGTTCAACAGAAAATCAATACTGCATGAAAATAATTTACTCAAGCGGATTAATTTTTCTGTTTCGGGGAAAGCCAAGTCCATTTCCCATCGGGATACAGATTGTCGCGCCACCCCTAATATTTCTGCCAATTGTTCCTGTGTAATGCCCTTTCCCTTGCGGAGCATTGCTATTTTCTCACCGGTTGTCATCTTTCCTCACATTCTGCCGTTTCAGCGGCTAATGTTGTTTATAGGTCTATTTTATCTTTTTACGGGTATAAAAGGAACCCCCTATAGAGTGCAAAATGTAACATTTGAATTGCTTGGCTCAAAATGAAACAAAATCAGAATCTCACTTTTCGGAATTATCGGAATGTGTTATGATTAGTTAAATTTCTTATCGGAATTATGTGTTTGGGTTAGGATGAATAAATAAATCAGACTGAAACTTTGAATTCTCACTTGAGGTATTTTTAGGGATTTAATAACTGTTATATTTCGCTATAAAAATCTTGTCAAACCATTGAAAACACTAAAGTTTTTGTGGGTGTCCTCTCCGTTACTTCTTGTAGCGTGTTATGTTGCTTTACCTTTAGTTATGACTGCTGATAAGGAAAAAATAAGGGAAAGAATCACCCGATAAAATATTGTTTCGACCAGATATGTGTCTAAAATGACCACCTATTGATAAAGTGTAGATAATAATTTTAATTCAGATATACTACAAAGCAAGAAAGGA
>JAEDMI010000084.1 GCA_016303085.1 Acetatifactor sp. | reverse complement strand
AGATTTCGCAAGGGAGCTTGCGGAGAGCTGTATCCCTTACATTGAGAGCAAATTTGCGGTAATGAAGGGGAGGACAAACAGAGCTATGGCAGGTCTGTCCCTTGGTTCGGCACAGGCAATACAAATCGTTTCACGGTATCAACATCTGTTTGCTCATCTCGGTGTATTCTCCGGATGCAGAGATGAGGAGACCGATATAATTCTGAAACAGTGCGACAGATATCCTATGAAGACCGTACTAATGACGGCCGGTACGGGGGAGCAGGGGCTGGATGAGTTACAAAAGAAATATGCGGATAGGTTTTTAAACCTGGGAGTTGCAGGAGGACAGCGTTGCTATAGAGGCTATCACGAGTGGCATGTGTGGAGAGAGAGTCTGAGAGATTTTGCAAAACTGATTTTCAGAGAGGCGATAGATGAAGAGGAAGAGATTTTTGAATACTGCGAACCGACATTGCCCACAGAACAGCTGAATAAACAGACTTTTGCAGAGCACTTACTTATGTTTGACCCCATTTACAAGGGACTGCTTTTTGAGGTGGACGATAAGGGCAGACCTGCGGGAAGGTATAAGGATGAGCATTCCGGAGTAGAGATCCTTGACAGCGGAAAGGGGAGTGCTGCATTTTGGCTCAGGGCACCGGGCGCGAAAAACGTGGAAATTGACATCTGGGGCATGGGGCGCTTTGCCATGGAGCAGGGGGCGGATGACTGGTGGAATTGCAGGATATCAGGCATTGAAAAGGGATTTCACTATTACGGGTGTGTGGTAAACGGAGTGGATGTGGTAGATGGAAATGCGCAGGTGGGTTATGGCGGTTTCAGGGCTGTCAATTATTTTGAAATGCCAGAGGAGGATTTCGAGGAATACAGATTGAGACAGGTACCTCACGGCACTATTCATATGAATTATTACCAATCCGGAGAGACCGGAAGAAACAAGCTTTGTTATGTGTATACACCGGCTTCCTATGAGGGCAATCCGGAGAAAAGATATCCTGTATTGTATCTGCAGCATGGCGGGGGAGAAAACGAGATGGGCTGGCTATGGCAGGGAAAGATTGCTAATTTGGCAGACAATCTCATTGCGGAAGGCAAAATGCACGAGATGATTATTGTTATGAATACCGGTTACGGATTTCCGAAAGACCATGAATATCATCCCGCATTGAGTGCATTTCCCGAGGAACTGACCGACAGTGCGGTTTCGTATATTGATGCAAATTACAGGACTATAGCGGACAGAGAGCATCGTGCCATGGCCGGGCTTTCCATGGGAGGTATGCAAACACAAAAGATTGTATTTTCTCATCCTGAGCTTTTCGCCTGGGCGGGTATTTTTTCCGGCGGCTTGGTAATTCAAAATGATGAGGATGATTACAGGGATATTCTTATGAATCCGGAAGTGTTTGAGAAGCGCTTTAAAATGTTGTTTGTGGCCTGCGGGATGCAGGAGAGTTTTTATGATGCAACGAAAAAGAATGAGGAGACAGTTCTGGCAGCCGGAGTTCCGATTGAAGTTTTTGAGGGGTACGGATATCATGACTGGACTTTTTGGAGACATTGCGCAAATGCTTTCCTGAGAAAACTGTTTGTGTAATGTATGCGGAAAGATGATTTCACTGATGGAATACAAAGATAATGAATGAAGGGGAGTAAAAAGAATGATTAGGGTAGCAAAAACAGAGAATGGTCTTTTAAGAGGAATTGAGGCGGCAGACCCCAGGATTACAGCTTTTAAGGGGATTCCCTTTGCTGCGCCGCCCGTGGGGAAAAACAGATGGAGAGCGCCACAACCTGCGGAGAGCTGGAAGGGTATCAGGGAAGCGTATCGCTTTGCACCGATTTCCATGCAGAGTACCCCCGGCTTGGGAACGGATGTCTACTGCCGGGAGTGGCATGTGGATCCGGAGATAGCAATGGGGGAGGACTGCCTGTATCTGAATGTCTGGACGGGGGCAAAAAATACGGGGGAGAGACAGCCTGTTCTGGTATGGTTTTTCGGAGGAGGACTGCAGTGGGGATATCCCGCTGAGATGGAATTTGACGGTGAGCGGTTGGCAAGGAGGGGAGTTGTTGTAGTAACGGTAAACTACCGTATCAATGCCTTTGGGTTCATGGCACATCCCGAGCTGACAAAGGAGGCACCCGAGGCACCTGCAAATTTCGGAAGCCTTGATCAGCAAGCCGGTATCAAATGGGTAATTCGAAATATTGAGGCCTTTGGAGGAGACCCGAATAACATCACTATAGCCGGTCAGTCGGCTGGAGGCGGAAGTGTACTTTCCCAGATGACCTGTCCGGAGAATTTCGGACTCTTCCACAAGGCTGTTATCATGAGTGCAATGATACGCAGCCCTTACAGTGAGGGTGGCATAGGAACCCCCGCCACTCTCGAAGAAGCAGAGAAGAACGGTGAGGATTTTCTGGAGTTCCTTGGTGCGAAGAATCTGGAGGAAGCAAGAGCGTTGGATGCTTTCTATATCAGAGATAAATATTATGAGTTTATTCAGAATCATCCAATGATGATGACTGTGCTGGATGGCAAATTTTGTGTGGGAGACCCGTTGAAGCTTTATGCAGAAGGAAAGCATGCTCATGTTCCTGTCATGGCAGGCAATACGGAAGATGAGTTTCCGAACATCATTGAGGCAGACAGTGAAAAGGCGTTGGAAGAGATGGCAAAGGAAGTTTTTGGCGACAGGGCAGATGAATTCCTGGCCTGTCCGGAGAGCCATGTAAAAGCGGGAAACGGATATGCACCCGTCAGTGGTATTGAATGTACGGTGAAGAGCGAGTTCCTTTTAAACAGGAGAGATGTTAATCCTCAGGAGTGCTATTATTACCGGTTTGCTCCCGATATTCCCGGATGGGATAATCCGGGAACTTTCCATTCCGTGGATTTATGGTTTTTCTTTGAAACACTGGCAAAATGCTGGAGACCCTTCGTAGGACGGCATTATGATCTGGCAAGACAGATGTGCAACTACTGGGCCAACTTTATAAAGACAGGTAATCCCAACGGGAAGGATGCGGATGGAACAGACATGCCTTATTGGAATTTTTACTCTGAGGAGCATCCTGCAGATATGGTCTTTGGGGAACAGGGGGCAAAGATAACTGCGGAAGAGGAGACAGCATTCAAAAGGTTAATGATTGAAAAAATTACGGAAAGACTACAGAAATAGGTGAAAGGAACATATAACAAGGGAAAAAGGATGAAGAAATGGGGTCTCTCGGACAGACATTTTTACAGACAGGTGTTGTTTTTGGCAGCGCCTATTGCGCTTCAAAGTCTGATTACCATCGGAGTCAATATGTTGGATACTATTATGGTGGGAAGTTTGGGAGAGAGTGAGTTATCCGCCACTTCACTTGCAAACCAGTTTATCACCATCTACCATATCTTTTGTATGGGAATCGGAATGGGGGCTTCGGTGCTGGTGTCCCGATACTGGGGTATGCGCGAAAAAGAGCCGGAGAGAGCGGCGGAGGCATTGAGAAAGACCATTTGTATCATGCTTCGGGTGACACTTGGGCTGGCGCTTCTTTTTGCCTTGACGACATTGATTATTCCGAATATTGTAATGAGTATGTATACACCTGAGGATAGTATTATAACTCTGGGAACGGTCTATTTCCGATATTCCGTAGCTACTTACTTTTTTCTCGGTTTATCTCTGGTGTGCACCATAGTGCTTAGGAGTGTAGGACAGGTGAAGCTGCCGTTGGTTGTATCTATGGGAGCTTTTGCGGTTAATCTTGGAGCCAACTATGCATTCATCTTCGGCAAACTGGGGATGCCCCGCTTGGGAGTTGCCGGTGCTGCTCTGGGCACTCTGATTGCAAGAATCTTTGAAACGGGAATTATCTGCGGCTATTTGTTATTTAAGGATGACAGAATCGGATTCCGGTTAAAGCATCTGAAAATGAAGACGGGTGATTTACTGGGTGAATATGTTCGTATCAGTATTCCGGTTCTGATTAGTGACGGAATACTGGCAATCGGAAACAACGCTGTGACCATGGTTATCGGAAGGCTTGGTGTAACCTTTGTGGCAGCGAATGCAATTACCAGCGTAACACAGCAGATGAGTACGGTATTGATACAGGGAGTGAGTCAGGCAGGAGCTATTGTTACAGGGCAGACGCTGGGAAGAGGAGATAAGGAAATGGCCATGGAGCAGGGATACGGATTTCTTGGGCTGGGAGTAGCATTAGGAATGATGTCTGCAATATTTATCATGGTGGTAAGCGATCCCATTATCCGCTCTTACAAAGTTTCACCCGAGACAGCAGCTGTAGCCAGACAGCTGATGAGCGCTATCAGCCTGATTATCGTGTTCCAGGCAACCAACAGCATTATGACAAAGGGTGTGCTGAGAGGAGGCGGAGACACAAAGATGCTGATGTTGGCTGACAATATTTTTTTGTGGGTGCTTTCCATTCCACTGGGAATCCTGGCAGGGCTTGTTTTAAGGCTCCCGGCATTCTGGATATATATGTGCCTGAAATCTGAAAATGTGGCTAAGACTTTTTGGTGTATCTTCAGATTGCGCAGCGGAAAGTGGATTAAGAAAATAAGTGTGGGAAATCTTGTAAATCGAAGTGAGACACCGGAGAGAACGGATTAAGGTGATAGGTCAGCTGAAGGAGGGAGGCTGTGATGACAGTTAAGGAAATAGCAAAAATGTGTGATGTTTCAGCCAGCACAGTTTCAAACATACTGAACGGGAGAACGAATGTCAGTGAACAAACCAGACAGAGAGTGTTGAGCGTGATAGAAGAGACAGGGTATCAACCGAATTATTTTGCATCCAGCATGAGAAAACAGAATACCAGAATGATTGGCATTATTGCAGAGGATTTGTGTCAATTCAGTACCAACACTATTGTTGGTGCAGTAATGGCATATTGCGAAGAACAGGGTTATAGGACAATACTGATGAATCTAAGATTGTACGATAGGTGGCAAGATACCTGGTATAATGATGAGAGCAAGCTGGAGAGTACACTGCTTCCGGTGCTGAAGGAGGTGCAGTCAATCAAAGCAGACGGCATTATTTATGTCGCGGGGCATTGCAGAACTATAAAAACTTTTCCTCGGGATTTTTCTCTGCCAACCACGATTGCATACGCAACTGCGAAACAGAATCGTTTTCCGTCTGTTATCATTAATGATGAGAAAGGCGGCTACGATATGGTAAAGTACATTATATCCATGGGACACCGAAAAATCGGTGTGATCGCGGGTGTTGCGGATAATATGCATACCAAAAGCCGAATGAGCGGATGTCAGAGAGCGTTGATTGAGGCAGGTATTCCCTATAATCCCGAGTGGACTGTCTACGGAGACTGGCAGAGAAATTCTGGGTATGAATGTGCGGAAAAACTGGTAGATATGGGCGTTACAGCAATTTGGTGTATGAATGATTTGATGGCGGGCGGAGTATATGATTATGCCTATGAACATAATATTGTCATCGGAAAAGATATTTCTGTTGCCGGGTATGACAATATGCAGATTTCCCAGTTCATGTATCCGAAACTCACTACCAATGACCTGCCGCTGGAAGAAATCGGAAGAAGTGCGGCAGAAAATCTGCTGGGGATGTTGGAGGGGGAAACGAAGTGTTCCCGTAATCCGGTATATATACCCTGCAAAATGAAGATCCGGGATTCTGTTGGTCGTATGATATAGCATGAAATGTTCTGCACGGGGCAGGCTTTTGTGCTGTCAAAATGGCTTGCAAAACGATTAAAATGGGAGATATATATGCTTCAGGTGATTGCAGAAAAAAGCAGGAGAATAGTGGAGGTCGAGAAACGGGAGGACGGACTGCTCCTGATTTCAGAAAAAGGGCAGTTGAGGCTTGTTCCGGTTGACGAGAAGTGTGTGCGGCTTACTTACACCGAAAGACATAGCTTTTCAAGCAGAGTGAAACCGGGAGTCCTTCCCGGAAAGTGCTTTCATAAGTGGGAGTACCGCGAGGAGCAGGGACGGATTACTTTGCAGACAGAGCAGATGCGAGTAGAGGTAGATAGGGAGACGGGGAGCTGCAGATATTTTGACGGAGACGGGAAGCTGTTGTTGAAGGAGAGAGAGACAGCCAGCCGTTGTATGGAGGAGTTTCAAACCTACAAACTGGTCGGAGATGCAGGAGCCAGAACAGAGAAGATACAGACGCCGGACGGTGTGAAAGAGGTGGTTCGTGATGCCGCCCGTGAATCGGGAGAACTTCTGTACCATACCAGACTATATCTGGAGTGGCAGGAGGGTGAGGCACTGTATGGGTTGGGACAGCATGAGGAGGGAATACTGAACCTACGGGGGCATATGCTTTATCTGCATCAGGCAAACAGAAAGATTGTGATTCCGCTTTTGGTATCCAGCATTGGCTATGGCATCCTAACCGACACGTATTCGCCCATGGTGTTCAGCGATACGGAGCACGGCTCCTATCTGTACACAGAAGCGGACGATGAAATGGATTTTTACTTTATCGCCGGAGGAAGCATGGACGGAGTAGTCTGTGAGTACAGGAGACTGACGGGAAAAGCTTCCATGTTGCCCAAGTGGGCTTTCGGATACCTTCAGTCACAGGAGAGATACGAGACTGCGGAAGAAATTTGTATGGTGACGGAAGAATATCGAAAGAGAGGAATCGGACTTGACGGTATTGTGCTGGACTGGTGTTCCTGGGAGGACGGTATGTGGGGGCAGAAGTCTTTTGATTCTCACAGATTTCCCAAGCCCTCAGAGATGGTTCGGCGGCTTCATGAGGAGGATGTACATTTCATGATTTCTGTCTGGCCCAACATGGACGAGAAGTGTGAAAATTACCGGGAGATGAAGGAGAGGGAACTACTTCTGCCGGGAAGCGGCATTTACAATGCTATGTCGTCTGAGGGCAGAAAAGTATACTGGGAACAGGCTCTTAAGGGTTTATACAGACATGGAGTGGACGGTTGGTGGTGCGATTCCAGCGAGCCACTGACACCTGAGTGGAGCCATCGGGAGAGGGTGGAGCCTGGGGTGATGTACGGAGAGTACTGCAGGCAGGCAGCGGATTTTCTGCCGGCATGGGCAGGAAATGCATATGCTTTGTATCATGCACGAGCACTATATGAGGGACAACGCAGGACGGAGTTTGACAAGGCGGAGCAGAAGAGAGTGGTAAACCTGACAAGAAGTGCATGGACAGGGCAACAGCGGTACGGCACCATTCTCTGGTCCGGTGACACGGCGGCAAGTTGGGATACCCTGAAAAAGCAGATTGCGGCGGGATTAAATTTTTGTGCATCAGGTCTGCCCTACTGGACAGCAGATATCGGAGCTTTCTTTGTAAAGCATGGGGATTTGTGGTATTGGAAGGGAGAATATGATGATACTACGAAAGATGCGGGCTACCGAGAACTGTTTGTCAGATGGTATCAGTGGGGAGCATTTCTCCCGATTTTCAGAGGCCATGGAACGGATTGCCGAAGGGAACTTTGGATGTTCGGGCAGGAGAACGGGGATGCGGGCAATATGGGTGACAGATTTTACAATGCCCTGCTTGCGGCAAACAGACTTCGGTATGAATTGATGCCATATATATATTCTCAGGCAGGGAGAGTATGGCTGGAAGACATATCCATGATGAAGCTGTTAGCCTTCGATTTCCCGGAAGATGCTGAAGCCTTGAATATAGATGACCAGTATCTTTTCGGAGACAGTCTCATGGTGTGTCCCGTGACGGAACCCATGTATTTTATAGCAGGTTCGCGTCCCCTTGTCAGGAAGAAGTGTGTACGCCGGGTGTATCTGCCAAAAGGTTGCGGTTGGTATGATTATTGGACCCGCGCTTTTTATAAGGGAGGACAGTGGATTGAGACGGAGGCACTTTTAGAGAAAATACCGATTTTCGTGAAGGAGGGCAGTATTCTGCCGCTGACGGAAGCCGCTGACAGGGTACAGATACAAGAAAAAATCAGTTGGCTGGTATTTGGGGGAAAAGACAGTCTGTATACTCTTTATCGGGATGCAGGTGACGGATACGGTTACGAGAAAGGTGAATATGAATGCACCACATTTTTCTGGTCTGAGCAGGAAGGCAAACTGAAAGATGAAAAGGGGACAGAATACCCTTGCAACATTATTGTACATACATAAGTTGTTGTAACCGAAAGATTTAGGTATAAAGTATAGGAAAGGAATGGATATTGAATGATTATGAAAAAACAAGCGTTTAATCCTTATCTTCCGTCCTGGGAGTACATTCCCGACGGTGAGCCTTATGTGTTTGAAGGGAGAGTTTATGTCTACGGCTCCCATGATTTTTACAACGGTTACGTATTCTGCATGGGAGATTACATGTGCTGGTCCGCGCCGGTGGACGACCTGGGGAACTGGAGATGCGAGGGGGTCATTTATCCAAGAAATGAAGACCCGTTGAACCGTGACGGGAAAATGTGTCTGTATGCACCGGATGTGACAGTTGGACCGGACGGCAGGTATTATCTGTATTATGTGCTGGATAAGGTATCTGTGGTATCGGTTGCAGTGTGTGACACCCCGGCGGGAAAGTATGAATTCTATGGTTATGTACACTATCAGGACGGTACAAGATTGGGAGAAAGGGCAGGGGATGAGCCCCAGTTTGATCCGGGCGTATTGACGGAAGGAGATAAAACCTATCTATATACCGGATTTTGCGGTAGCGGGGATAAATCCAGGACAGGAGCCAGAGTGACTGTTTTGGACAAGGATATGCTGACGATTCTGGAGGAGCCCGTGACCATTGTTCCCGGCTGCGAATACAGTGCCGGAACCGGGTATGAGGGGCATGCTTTTTTTGAGGCTTCATCCATTCGCAAACGGGGAGATACCTATTACTTTATTTATTCCTCACAGGTGATGCACGAGCTGTGCTATGCCACCTGCAAGAGCCCTACAGGCGACTTTGTTTACGGAGGCGTTATTGTCAGCAACTGTGACCTGCACATTGATACATACAAGCCCGCGGATATGCCTGTGGCGTATGGTGCCAACAATCACGGCAGTATAGTGCAGATAGGGGAGGACTGGTATATTTTTTATCACAGACATACCAACGGCACATGGTACAGCAGACAGGGGTGTGCGGAGAAAATCAGCTTCCGGGAGGATGGAAGTATCCAACAGGCAGAGATTACCTCCTGCGGATTAAACGGTGGCCCTCTGAGGGGGAAAGGTGTCTATCCGGCTTATCTTGCATGCCATCTGTTTACAAAGGAACCGTCGGCTTATGTGGGCGGAGACAGATTCCCCAAAGTGATGCAGGACGGTAAGGACGGTGATGAGGAAACCGGCTATGTAGGCAATATTCAGGATTCCGCAACGGCAGGCTTCAAGTACTTTGACATGAAGGGTGTGAGCAGAATCACGATCACCGTCAGAGGCTATGCCAAGGGAGTTTTCCGTGTAAAGACGTCATGGGACGGTGAAGTGCTGGCGGAAATTCCGGTTGATTATACAAACGTATGGCAGGACTATACTGTACCCTTGTCCATTGAGGATGGTGTGCATGCACTTTACTTCACCTTTTGCGGGCAGGGTAACGCTATGCTGAAATCCTTTGAACTGAGCTGAACTTGTAATGGTTGAATATGCTTCGACATATAGGCGGGAACAAATATGGTTATTTAGATGTTTGCAAACTGAATATTCTATGATATAATCAATCTCATATATTTTAGCACATTAATGTGTAAAATAGTGACAGTTCAGTCAATCGGAATTGTTATAAAAAGAGAACGGGAGGATTTGGAATGTATTCATTGGATGATGTACGAATGACAGACCCTGAGATTGCACAGGCAATCGTGGACGAGCAGGAGAGGCAGAACAGCCATATTGAGCTGATTGCGTCCGAGAACTGGGTAAGCAAAGCAGTGATGGCTGCCATGGGCAGTCCATTGACCAACAAATATGCGGAAGGCTATCCCGGTAAAAGATACTACGGCGGATGTGACTGCGTGGATGTGGTGGAGAACCTGGCAATCGAGAGAGCCAAGGAGCTGTTCGGCTGTGAGTATGCCAACGTACAGCCTCACTCCGGTGCACAGGCCAACATGGCAGTTCAGTTTGCTGTCTGCAAGCCCGGGGATACCATCATGGGAATGAACCTGGATCACGGCGGACACTTAACCCACGGAAGCCCGGTGAATATGTCCGGAAAGTACTTCCATATTGTGCCCTACGGTGTAAATGACGACGGTTTTATCGATTACGATAAACTTCGTGAGATTGCACTGGAGGCGAAGCCCAAGATGATTATCGCAGGCGCCTCCGCTTATGCAAGAACCATTGATTTCAAGAAATTCCGTGAGGTTGCAGACGAGGTGGGTGCGGTGCTTATGGTGGACATG
>JAEDMI010000083.1 GCA_016303085.1 Acetatifactor sp. | reverse complement strand
GCTGGCAGAAAAGTATGATATTTCTCCCCGTAATCTGAATATTGAGATTACGGAAACCGTACTTGTTACAGATTTGATGATGCACCTTCAGACGCTGGAGAAACTGCGTGATTATGGCTTCCGTATTGAAATTGATGACTTCGGCAGCGGCTATTCGTCTCTGAATATGCTGAAGGATATAAAGGCAGATATCTTGAAGATAGATATGCTTTTCCTGCGGGAGACAGAAAACAAAGACAGAAGCCGGGTGATTTTAGATTCTGTCATCAGTATGGCAAAAGCTCTGGATATGCTGGTCATCGTGGAAGGTGTGGAAACGGCAGAACAGCTGGAGGCAATGCGCGGAATGGGCTGTGATATCCTCCAGGGTTTCTGGTTTTCCCAACCTGTTTCGGTGGAAGAATTTGAAGAAAAGTATTTGAAGGATAAATAAAATCGGAGAAATGAAAATGAAAGCAACGTGTTTTGCCAGACCACCTAAATTCAAAAATCGATTGATTATGATGATGATTGGAGTATTGATGCAGGGCTTTGGACTGTCTCTGCTCATCAATCTGAATTTGGGGACAGATCCCTGCTCCTGCCTGACTCAGGGAGTAATCAACTATGTACCTATCAGTTTCGGGACAGCCCAGCTTTTGTGCCACTTGGTAACTTTTCTGTTTGTGTTGCGGTTTGACATGAGCCTGATTGGATTCGGAACCATAGGGAATATGGTGTTTTTGGGGTATATTTCGGATTTCTGGCGATGGGTGTGGAGTCAGGTTACCCCTTCCGGTTTCTTTGAACAGCTGCCGGTGCGTCTGGGTCTGCTGATTCCTGCATTGGTGGTGTTTATTCTGGGCGCCTCCACCTATATGACTGCGGGTCTTGGGACTTCCCCCTACGATGGGCTTCCTTTTATTATATCCGCGCACACAAAAAAGCTGTCTTTTAAGGTTGTCAGAATGATTTGGGACAGCTGTTTTATGGCGGCGGGTTTTGTTCTGGGAGGTGACGTGGGAATCGTTACGATTGCAGTGGCGTTCTTCCTCGGACCGGTAATAACCTGGGTGGGAAAAAAATTGCAGAAATTTATCAGCTAGAAACGGCGTGTCAATTTTGACACGCCGCTTTTCTTTTATCTTTTTCTTTGTACATTTCTCTGTCTGCATGCTTGAGCAACAGCTGATAGCTGTCTCCGTCAGCGGGATAAAAGGCTACTCCCATAGAAAAACGAACAGGAAGCTGCTCTGTTGCCGATAGCGTCAGAGTTGTATTTTCACGAAGATGATTCAGCTCCTCAATATATCGCTTTAATTCTTCAACGGATTCGGCATTGTACAGGACGATGGAAAATTCATCTCCGCTAAGTCTGGCAATCAACCGATAAGGAGAACTGAGTCGATTGAGAGTCTCAGCAAGTTTGCAGAGGTAACGGTCTCCGAACTCGTGGCCGTAGCTGTCATTTACCCTTTTCAAATCATCCGAATCAATCATTATGACAGCGGCGTTTTTCAACTGTTTGGGAGCGCTGAAAAGTTGTTCAACTTTCTGATAGAAGGAGCGCCTGCTGCAAAGCTTTGTCAATTCATCCTGTCCCAATTCCAACTCAAGCTGTTGCTTTTTGCGGATGTCATCGGTGACATCCATAACGATGCCGAATACGCTGCCGGATCTGGGGAAACTTTCCATTTTAATATACCGTTCCGGTTCCTTGAAAATACGATAGATACCGCCTTCAAAAGTATTTTTTCGCAGCTGTTCCAGCCATTTTTCAAAAGCCCTGTAATCGGAGAATAACTGTTTTTCCTGTTCGGGGGAGAGCCCCAGAATCTCAGGGACACGGCTGGTAAAGCGGACGCGCTCCATTCCGGCACTGTACTCATATACACCGATGGGAAGCCTGGTAGCATCCAGAACAAAAGAAAGTTTATCCGTAGTTTCAAGCAGACTCTCCACCATTTCGTTGATATGACCGCTGAGCTCCGTAAATTCGGGGGTGGTGTTTACTTCTACGTGCTTATCCAGGTCACCCTCCGTAATTTTTTGTAATTCACAGTTGATATCAGAAATGGCAAGTACAATATTTTTGTCCAGATATCGTGAGATGAGCAGCAGTACCGCGCCAAAAATCACAATCAGGTACAGGGACAGACGAAGATTGCTGGCATAGATATTGCTGTAGAGATTTTCTACAGACATAATTCTGCCAAGAATCACATTATCTGTCTCGTGAAAGACTCCGTATACCGGTACGCCTCCAATGGTGAAATAAAAGCCCTTGCCCCAGTTTCTGACTTTGTCAATGGGAATATCCCAGTCGGTCAGCTTCTTATCCAACATATTGGTTCTCGTACTTCCAAGTACTGTATAATCATCGGGTGAGACGGCAAAAAGAGTAGAGTTAGTGCTGTCCGTGAGCAACGAGAAGATGTAGGACAGCTCATTCTTCTTTGTCAGCTCCAAAACGCGTTCCGGCTCAAAGCCTACCTGAACGATACAGCTTTCGTCTTCCATCCAGACCGCAGCATACTGCATCAGTTTTTCCGCAGCAGTATTGGGAGTGACATCCTGACACAGTGAGAGGGTTTTATCCTCCAGCATGGGGAGAAAGAAACTTACCTGTTCACCGGAAGTCATGCTAAGTCCATAGTATTCCGGGTTGGTGCCGGCGTAGATGGTACCTGTTAAGTCAAACAGGTGAAGCTCATCCACGTCCAGAAGCTCCGCAATTTTCTTCAGGTGTGCCGTATCCTCCTGAACGGCGGGCGTATATTGAAGAAGATAAGCTGCAGCTCTGGCGCGGAGAAGGCAGATATCCCGGAAATCCTGAGAGACAGCTTCCAGCTCGGCGTTGTTTTGCGAGACGATTTGTTCAATCTGCCAGAACAGCTTTTGGGAAGCCTCCACCATATTGGACTGAGCCTGAAAAATCTGCAGAATATAGTTGATAATAATATAGATACATAAAGCTGCAACAATAAAAAAAGTCAGGTTACGTCTGATCTTTTTCTTCATATGTGAAATTCCTTTACAAACTTCTTTTTTACGTTGACTTAATATAGCATTATTATACATTTTTCGACAAATATTTACAAGGCAATTTTGTTGCCAAGTAAAGGCAAAACACCTATAATGTAAAAATGAGTATGAGTTTACTGTGTTTTGCGACAGGGAAAAGAGGAAAACATGCAAGGAAAGCCTGCAAAACGGATAAGTACGCTGCTTCTGTGTACATTGTTGATAAGCGGCTGCGGAGCGGAGAGAATACAGCCGGAGACGGAGACATCTGCACCGGTGCGGGATTGTATTGTAGCGTCTGAACCATCGGCGGAGCATGATGATTCCGAGGCTGTAGAAATAACACCGACTCCCACAGCGGAGCCGATGCCGGAAATAACGCTGGTAATGGTGGGGGATGTGCTTCTTCACACTCCACTTGCGAAAAGCGGCGAGACAGCGGATGGCGGTTATGATTTCACTGCGTTGTTTGCTAACGTGAAAAAGGAAATTGAGGAGGCAGATGTAGCGCTTGTAAACCAGGAGGTTATCATCGGTGGCAGTGAGCTTGGTATCAGCGGTTATCCGGCATTCAATGCGCCCTATGAGCTGGGAGACGCTCTGGCGGATACCGGTTTCGACGTGATACTTCATGCAACAAACCATGCACTTGACAAGGGAAAGCGGGGGCTTTTGAACTGCCTTGCATTCTGGGAGGAGAATTATCCTGAAAAGGCGGTGCTGGGAATCCATGACAGTGAAGAGGACAGTGAAGCGATATACATCTATGAGCAGGACGGAATTCGCATTGCCGTTTTAAATTATACCTACGGTACAAACGGCATTCCCCTGCCGGAAGGTATGCCCTATGGCGTGGACATGTTGGAGGAGCAGCGGGTGATTCGGGATTTACAGTCGGCGGAAGAGATTGCGGATTTTACCGTTGTGTGTCCCCACTGGGGAACGGAGTACACCTTGAGTCAGACAAAATCACAGGAGCGTTGGGCAAAACTGTTTGCGGAGAACGGAGCCGACCTGATTATCGGAACCCATCCACACGTGATAGAGCCGGTGGAGTGGGTGGAGAATACCCTGGTATACTACTCTCTGGGGAATTTTGCCAACTGGACCTCGGGAACGGGGGAGGGTGTGGCAAACCGGATGGTGGGCGGTATGGCTCGGGTGACAATCGGAAGGGATGAAAACGGAGCGGTAGGCATTGTTGATTGGGGTGTGGAACCACTGGTGTGCCATCTGGAGCAAGGCTTCGGAGGCGTGACGGTATATCCTCTGGAGGAATATACTGCGGAGCTGGCAGAGAAAAATGAGATTGTGAAGCAGGATGGTAATTTTACTCTCGATTACTGTCTGGAACTGGTGGCTACCGTGTTTGGAGAAGCGGTACGAAATACCGGGAAATGAGAAACGGTGATATCCATGGATGAGCATGATGCAAGGGAGATACAGGAATGTTGACACAGTTTTCAAGAACAGAATTATTGCTTGGAAAAGAAGCAATGGACAAACTGTCCGAATCCAGGGTTGCGGTTTTTGGTATCGGCGGTGTTGGCGGTTATGTATGTGAGGCGCTGGTGCGCAGTGGGGTAGGTGCCTTTGATTTGGTGGACGATGACAAGGTTTGTCTGACGAATCTCAACAGGCAGATTATCGCCACCCGGAAGACAGTGGGGAAATATAAGGTAGAAGTCATGAAAGAGCGGATTCTGGAAATTAACCCGGACGCAGATGTGAGAATTCACAAATGTTTTTTCCTGCCTGAAAATGCCCATGAGTTTCCCTTTGAGGAATATGATTACATTGTGGATGCTGTAGATACCGTGACGGCGAAAATTGCGCTTGTCATGAGTGCAAAGGAGCTGAATATCCCGATTATCAGCAGCATGGGAGCCGGAAATAAACTGGACGGCAGTCAGTTTCGGGTTGCCGATATTTACAAGACGAAAGTTTGTCCCTTGGCAAAGGTGATGCGCAGGGAATTGAAAAAGCGGGGGGTAAAGGATTTGAAGGTAGTGTATTCCGAAGAAATTCCGGTAAGCCCCATGGAGGATATGGCAATCAGTTGTAAATCGAATTGCATCTGCCCGCCGGGTGCACAGCATAAGTGCACGGAGAGGAGAGCTATACCCGGTAGTGTAGCCTTTGTTCCCTCCGTGGCGGGGCTAATTATCGCGGGTGAAGTGGTAAAGGATTTGTGCGGTAAAGTAAGGCAGTAGATTAATTTGTACTTTTCAGACGGGATTTATCTTCGTACATTGCCTTATCTGCCAGCGAGCAAAGTTTATCGAAACTTTCCCGACGGTTGTTGTAAACCATTCCGATTGCACAGGAATACGGAGTTTGTGCTACTTCCTTTTTCATATTGAGGAGAAGCTGTTTCACCGCAGCTTCTTCTTTGTGAAAACAAAGAACCATAAACTCGTCGCCTCCCGTACGATACAGAAAACAGTTTTTGGGTAATACTTTTTGAATACAACGGGTTAATGTACAAATAGCTTCATCGCCTTTTGCATGCCCGGATTCATCATTCAACTGCTTCAAATTGTTTAAATCTATTGACATAACCGCACTTAATCCTGCCATGTCTTTCTCGGCATCCAGGAAAAAGCAGCGGCGGTTTAGCGTGTTGGTCATCGGGTCTCTTTTAAATTGCTGTGTATTCAGGTAGAGATAATAAAACACCAGAGCTACAGCACCTGTGGCATTGATGGTACCATCATATCCCCAGGACGATTCCATTGCTGTGGAAATAACAAACATGCATACGACAGCAATGGAAATAAGTGTTTCTGAAAAATGAACCGATTTATATAATCTCACCGTGCAAATCAACAGTACTACTGCATAAAAGCCACTGATTACAAAAGCAAAATAGCCTAAAGGACCTCTGATAAATTCATTATCTGCAGAATAAGAATACGCGATATCTGTAAATAATGCGGAAAATGCCAGTAACGCATTGAAAATCAACGGCATGATAAGCCACGCCCGCTTCATGTTTCGTTGACGCAGCAGCAGCAAAATGACCACAAAAATGATAGTGGGCCTTAAGCTATATCCTATCGCTGACATCCATATTCGCAGTCTCTGTGTATTGTTTGTTACAGATGCCCAATATTCCACAGAGTCTGCCGCAACCAGACATAACATCATTGTGCATGATATCAGAAACAGAATCCGGATTTTTCTATCGAAATAATCATTTGTAATGATGAAAACCAAAAGACAAAACATAAGAATAATCGTTGCATAATTTAGTTGAATTATGTATTGCAGCATAATCAATCCGTCCTTTTTGCGGCTGTTCCTTTGTATCAGTATCAGTATAACATATATTGTGTTCAATGTAAAAAAATATAACTGTGCGCTGACCGCCCAAAATATGCTTGACAGTTAAGCTGCCTTTAGTAAAATATACTATACTTATTATTTTGACTTGCTGTCAGTATCATGATAGGTGGGTGTCTGATGTTTTCGATAAGTTTTCGGATAGATAACTGTATAAAACGTAACTTGGTGGGAGGAAAGGCATGAGATTTGCGTATTGTCCGTATTGCGGAAGCAAATTAGTGAAGAAAGAAATCGGAGATGAAGGTTTAATACCCTATTGTGCGAAATGCGAAATTCCTTTATGGGATATGTTTACAACAAGTATCATTGCAGCGGTTATAAATGAGAATCACGAAATTGCCCTTTTACGTCAGAATTACGTGTCCACAACCAAATATGTATGTGTTGCCGGAATTATGAAAATTGGAGAAGCGGCAGAAGAAACAGTGGTTCGTGAAATCAAAGAGGAAATCGGATTAACAGTAAAAAATTTGGAATTTGTTCAGAGTTATCCTTACGATAAAAAGGAAATGCTGATGCTTGGATATAAGGCGACTGTGGAAAGGGCCGATTTTGTCATATCCGGAGAGGTGGATTCCGTAGCGTGGGTGAAATTTGAAGACGCTTTGGATTTACTCCGGGAAGGGAGCATCGCATGGCAGCTGGTGAAGACGGTAATTGAAGGAGAAAAAGCCTAAACCATTCAAGGCTACTGGAATGTGTGGATACAGATTGAGAGGAGAATAATGAGCAGGTTTTCTGAGTACATAGGTTCCCAGTTTGGGAACCCCAGAGGCATATTTGGTGTTGCATGCTGTCTCATCATGAATACAATCAATAAGGCTATGTATAAAAGAACGGTAGCGCTTATGGATGTTCCGCAGGGAGAAAAAGTCTTGGACATCGGTTACGGCAACGGATATCTGCTGAAGCTGTTGGATAAAGTCTGTAAAGCAAATTTGTACGGCATTGACATTTCTGCAGATATGCAGAGTCTGGCAATGAAGAAGAATAAGTCTGCGGTGCAGGAGGGGAGGATGCATTTGTGTGTGGGAGACTGCTGTAATCTTCCGTATGAAGATGAGAACTTTGCGGCAGTAACCTCGATCAACACCGTTTATTTCTGGAGAGATACTCTAAAGGGCTTACAGGAAATAAAGAGATGTTTAAAACATGGGAGTTGTTTTTACAATGTGGTCTACACAAAAAAGTGGCTGGACACTTTATCCTACACGGAAAAGGGATTCAAAAAGTTTGAACCGGAGCAGCTGGCACAGCTTGGGTATGAGGCAGGATTCGCAGATGTTGAAGTGCAGGAAATCGTGAAAGAGAAGAGCTTTGTTGTAGTGTATAAGAAATAAGCTTCAGCTTCAAAACATGCTTTCTCAATATAAGATATATGGTTTTTGCAGGGAAAACGAAATCTTTGAATATATCCTGTCGGTAGAATAGATACCGTCGGAGTGGGATTGGATGAGAGGAGAAATATGGATATCATATACAAAAGACTCAGTGAGAAGGAACTTCACACTTTTATAGAAATGCGCATCCGTCAGTTGCGGGAAGAAGGCGCAAAGGAAGAGATTGATTTGCATCCCGCGCTGCAGGATTATTATGCCCGGCATATGGCGGACGGTACGTTTGTATCATGGCTTGCCATGGATGGAGACATAATAGTGGGGACCAGTGGAATGTCATTCGTGGAGAAACCGCCGTATTTTGGGTGTCCAAGCGGGCGGATAGGTCTTTTGTCCAGTATGTTTACGGATAAGGAATACAGAAGACGGGGAATCGCCAAAGAACTGCTTTCCCGCGTGATGGAAGAAGCGAGGCAACATGGTTGCGGCGCGGTTCAAATTACGGCTTCCGATGTGGGAGTACTGTTATATAAGGATTTTGGATTTGAACATAACGGTAATTTTATGCAGTACAGGTTGTAGGTTTATAAGAAGTTGCGGAGGCAATATTTTTGAATGGAATGCTTGTTGTAAAGGTGGAGTACGAGAAAAAATGTCAAAAGCTTTTGCAAAGGAAAATGCACATCTTTCCATTGATGAAAAGCTTGAGAAAATAAAATCAGTTCCCAATATGGGAGAACCTTTACGGAATGAAGACGGGACAATAACAGTGAAAGCTGTAAATTATTCGGATGGAGAAAAATACTTATGTGCATGCTCAAATTTTAACGGACTTAAATATGACTATAGTGTATCTAAAAATTACTGCTTTTGTTGTGCAGGACATTTTAAACATCATTATGAAATAATGCTGGGAGTAAAAATGAAGACTCTTGAAATAGAATCTTCGCCATTAGAAAGTAATGGAAAAAATCCTTGTGTTATAAAGTTTGCAATTTTATAAATCCTAATTGAACGAAAAACCGTTCTGATGAGGGAGTTTTCATAAACATTATGCGGAGGAAAAAATGGCAAAGAAAGACCCGAGTATTGTGACCCATAGGCTGCTTATCCGACCTATGACAAATGAGGAAATCAGAACTTTGATGCTGAAAACAGAAAATGAGGACTTAAGGCAGGCATACGGTGAAATGCTGAGCGAATGCGAAGCCAATCCCGAACAGCGAATCTGGTACGCACCATGGAGGATAAGCCTAAAAAAGGAAGATACCTATATAGGTGATATCGGGTTCAAAGGGCCTCAAAGGAATAATGCTGTTGAAATAGTTTATGGTATACGAAAGGAATATGAGGGCCGGGGATTTACAACAGAGGCGGTGAAGGCTTTGACAGAGTGGGCTTTTTCAAATGAAGAGGTTTATTTTGTGGAGGCAGAGACTGCACCTGAAAATATGGCATCACAAAAAGTCCTTGAAAAGAATGGATTTTCAGCCGATGGAGAAGGCAATGAGGGAATGCGCTTTGTCAAGGAGCGGGAGGAGACTGCATGGATGCCACTCTACCTGTGCTTCGGTGTCTGCATCGGTACTGCTGTGGGCCAGTCCCTGGATAATCCGGCAATGGGAATAAGTCTGGGCATGTGTATCGGAATGTGCATAGGAGTTGCTTTGGATGCGTCCTGGAAGAAAAGGAGAAAAGAAATCCGGGAGAAAAGAAAATCCGGCAGGGAACAAAACAGATAATGTGAAAACAGTTCCTTAACCGGAATGTATGCGTTGAAAAATTACAAGGAGGACATGATATGTATCAGATAATTGACGGAAAGAAGATTTCTCAGGAAATCAAGGACGAGTTAAAGGAGCAGGTGGCACAGCTGAAAGCGGAGGGGAAGAGCAGATGTCTTGCTGTAGTTCAGGTGGGCAATGATCCGGCTTCCGGCGTTTACGTGAACAACAAGAAGAAGGCGTGCGAGTATATCGGTATCGACTCTCTCTCCTACGAACTTCCGGAGGAGACCAACGAGGAGGAACTTTTGAAGCTAATCGGAGAATTGAATACAAGAGAGGATGTAAACGGTATTCTGGTACAACTGCCCGTGCCGAAGCATATCGACGAGGAGAAGATTCTGCTTGCTATCGCACCGGAGAAGGATGTGGATGGTTTTCATCCTGTCAATGTAGGAAACTTAAGCATCGGAAGACCGGGTTATGTATCCTGCACTCCTGCCGGTATCATTCAGCTTTTAAAACGCTCCGGTATTGAGATAGAAGGAAAGGAGTGTGTCGTATTGGGAAGAAGCAACATCGTGGGCAAGCCCATGGCGATGCTTCTGCTTCGGGAGAACGGTACTGTTACCGTCTGTCATTCCCGCACGAAGAACTTAAAAGAAATTACAAAGCGCGCGGATATTCTGGTTGCAGCTATCGGCAAACCTAAATTCATTGATGCAAGCTATGTGAAGGAGGGCGCTGTCGTTATCGATGTAGGAATTCACCGCAATGAGAATAACAAGCTATGCGGCGATGTAGACTTTGACAGTGTAGCACCTCACTGTAGCGCTATCACTCCCGTACCCGGAGGTGTTGGTCCCATGACCATTGCCATGCTTATGAACAACTGTGTGAACGGAGTGTTGTAGGTATTGAAAAAAAGTCTTGCAAACCCGGATTTCTGTGATACAATGGGTGTGACAATCGAATAGTGAGAGGTTTATTTGTTCGAAGAGGAGAAGAGCATAATGAAAAAGTTATTACTTTTAACGGCGCTTCTGACAATGGCTGTACTGGGTGGATGCGGCTCAGACGGCACAGGAGAGTCTTCGGGGGATAATTCCTCTATGGAGTCTGTAAAGGATTCGACGGAAGCAAATTCCGGGGAGCCTGTTTACGGAGGCTCCGTTGTTGTAGGAATACAACAGGATATTGACAGTCTTGACCCACACAAAGCAACTGCGGCAGGAACTAAGGAAAT
>JAEDMI010000082.1 GCA_016303085.1 Acetatifactor sp. | reverse complement strand
CTGCTTCTGCATTTTCTGCTTCTGCGAACCCGGCTTCATACCCGGCATCCGCTTCCACAGCTTCTGCATTTTCTGTTTCTGCACTTTCTGCTTCTGCGAACCCGGCTTCATACCCGGCATCCGCTTCTACAGCTTCTGCATTTTCTGCTTCTGCACTTTCTGCTTCTGCATTTTCTGCTTCTGCGAACCCGGCTTCATACCCGGCATCCGCTTCTACAGTTTCTGCATTTTCTGTTTCTGCACTTTCTGCTTCTGCGTTCTCCGTTTCCCCAATATTTACCACTTTTCCGCTCTCAAGCTTTTCCAAAAGGCCGTCTCGCACGGATGCTTCAAACTCGGTGAACATGGTTCCGGTCTGTTGAAGAACATGCTGACGCACCTCTTCCTTCCGCTTTTCCTCATTCTCCTTCTTCATCCGTTCCCATTCGGCCAGGATGTCCTCGATACTCATCTGTCCGGTAATCTGCTTTTCAATTGTCTCGCTTTCGGGAACCACCAGACTAATCTGTCCGTCGGATTCCTGCGACAACACATGCGCAAGCTCCTTGGGAGGCTGAGCGGTCAGCACCTGCTCCTCAGCCTGTCCGGCACTCTCCATGCGCAGCTGGTTCATCACGATTTCAGCCGTATCGTCAGCTGCTTCTTCTGTCGGTTTTTCCGTCGATTTTTCTGACGGTTCTATCGGTTCTTCTATCGATTCTTCTATTGATTCTTTCGCCGGTTCTTCTCCGCTGTCAGGTTCTGCCTCCTTGGCCTGTTCCGCAAATTGGTACTCTGTTTCCGAATTCCCGATTTCAGGTCCCTCGGGTAAAATTTCCTCCATACCCTCGGGTGCGACAACACTTTCCTGCTGAAGACTGCTTAAATCCCCTGTTTCCCCGAAAAATACCTCGCTGCCCTCCATCACTTCCGCCTCGGGGCCAAGGTCACTCTCATCCACCTCATCTATCTCCGGAAGATCAAGGCTCTCCGTGTCGGAATCCATCAGAGGTGCCAGAATAGACCGGGTGATGGCATCCGACTGCGTCTGATCCCCCGCCAGCACTTCCTTCAGGCCTGCTGCAAGCTCTGCCTGAAGATTAATTGTATTATACTGACCAACATCCATGGTCTTAACCTGAATATCCATCTCCTCAGGCTGCCGGACATTTTCCTGCACCGCAACAGACTCTGCCGTCTCTGCAGAAACCTCTTCTACATCCGCATGCTCCTCGGCGGGTGCCTCCCAGCCGGTCTGAGCCCCCGTTGACTTTGCCTGTACCTCCGTCTCTGATTCCGGTGCCGCACTTTGCGGTACACCCCAGCCATCAAACCGATGGTCATACTTTTCCTGCTGAGCCGCTGTCAACGGCTGATGCAGCATTTTCAATTCCATGGCTTTGATGACATACTTACCCTCTCCGAACCACAAAATCAATTCGTCACACTCTTCCACACAGCGTGTTGCAAGTCCCACTCTATGATAGAGGTATGCCAGTTCATAGGCCCACTTTTCCCGATAATCCTTCTTCTTCAGTTCCTCCAGTACACCGATACGCTCCTCCAGGCTCACATCCTGCGCTTCATAAAGTTTGTACTGAAGAATGTAGCGTCCCGGGTCCTTGGGAGCCACCTGCACAAATTCCTTGTAATAGTTGACTGCCTGAACAAACTCTTCGGTTTTAATACATAACTCGCAGAGGGAATAACAGATAGTCTTTCCGCCCGGTCTTCTCTCATATGCCAGAAGCAGCATATTCTTGGCGTCTTCATAGCGCCTGTTTATTTTATACAAGTCGCTGATGGTACACAGCATCATGACACTCTTCACCCTGCGCCAGTCAATTGTGTCCGCAATTTCCGCCGCCTGAGGATATTCCCCTCTGGCTATCAGCTCCTTTATTTCATCCGCCCTTACTTTGTATTCATACTTATCCAAGGTAATTCGCTCCCTATCTAACACGTAAGTATAGTTACCCACTATTATTGTTAAGTTTACCATAAATACCATGTATCTGTCAAAAAGAAAAGGCAAAAAAATACAAGATATAGTGGCTATACCTTGTATTTCTTAACAATATATCGGAATATCGTTCTTCTGTGATTACAGAAGGTTGGAAAGCCGGGCAAACTGTTCCAACGTCAGCGCCTCTCCCCGGACAGTGGGAGACAGTTGCATTTCTTCCAGAACGGCTGCCACACACTCCTTTGAAACCCCCAACTCCTGCGCATTCCCCAGCCCGTTTACCAGAGTTTTTCGCCGCTGGTTGAAGGATGCCCGGATGAGAGAAAACATCTTTTTTTCATCATCCACCTGTACCGGCGGCTTCTCATATCTTGTGAGCCGGATAACCGCACTGCCCACATTCGGTCTGGGAATAAAACAGTTGGGAGGTACGTTTGCCACGATTTCCGGCTTTGCATAATACTGTACCGCCAGAGACAGTGCGCCGTAATCCTTGGTTCCCGGACCTACCTGCATACGGTCCGCCACCTCCTTCTGTACCATGATGGTAATGCTTTTCAGGGGAACATGGTTCTCAAACAGCCCCATGATAATCGGTGTGGTTATGTAATAGGGCAGATTCGCCACCACCTTCACGGGCCTTCCGCCGTTCTTCTCCTCCACGATTTTATTGACATCCACCTTAAGGATATCGTCATTGATAACCGTAACGTTATCATAAGCTGACAGAGTATCCTCCAGAATAGGAATCAGGTTTTTGTCAATTTCCACCGCCACAACTTCCCCGGCGCTTTCCGCCAGGTACTGTGTCATGGTACCGATTCCCGGTCCTATTTCCAATACACAGTCATCCTTCGTAATCTCCGCTGCCGCAATAATCCTGTCAAGCACAGAAGTATCAATAAGAAAGTTCTGTCCGAATTTTTTCTGAAAATTGAAATGATATTTTTGCAGTATCTCAATGGTATTCTGCGGTATTCCCAGTGATGCCATGCGCTGTTCCTTTCCTTCTCCTGTTTTTCTCACAACCGACCGTTCAGCATCCGTCTGCGCCAGACTCTTCCTGCACTTTCATCAAGTTCAGACTTCTGTCTGCAGAAAGCGCAGAACCTCATGCAAATCAGAAAATATTTTTGTACTCAGTTCTCTCATCTCCTCATCCGGTGCAATCATGTCCGGTACCATCAGGGGACTCATTCCCGCCCTGTATGCCGAACGGATGCCATTCGGAGAATCCTCAATGGCATAAGCCTGTCCCGGGTCAACCCCAAGCTCCCGGCAAGCCATCAGGTAAATGTCCGGCCGGGGCTTGGAATGCTCCACCATATCCCCTGTGACTATCGTTGCAAAATAATCCCGGATTCCGGCCTGCTCCAGATGATTTTCCACTGAAGAACGACGGGTGGAAGAAGCAAGCCCTACTGCCCAACCTTCTTCCCTCAGCCAGGAAAGGAGCTCCTTTACTCCCGGTTTTACAGGAAGCCCCTTCTTTTCTATATAGTCCCAGAACCACACGGAAGCCTTGCTTCGGAAGCCCTCGTAATCGAAGTCCTCTCCGTATGCATTCATGACAATTCTCCTGCTGTCATTGGCATTCAGCCCGATACATTGCGGAAATATCACATCCATGTTCGGAAGCCCGCTTTCCTCTGCCACTGCCAGCCAGCTGTCCTGACACAGCCGTTCCGTATCAAACAAAACACCATCCATATCAAACACTATCGTATTCAAAATATGAATCTCCATTCCGAAGCGTTACGCGACGGGACGACGCAAATTTCAAATTTGAGTCTGCCATCAAAGCTCCTCCTCAAGCATACACGAAATCTTCCAAAAAGTGAATACAATTATATAAAACAAGAATATCCGCCTCTGTGGCATACTGCTCAAGCAGCTGATACAGCCTGCCGTTGTAATAGCGCAAATCCAGCATATAAACGGTATCATAATGAGGAAGTAACAGCGGAACAAAACAGTTTGCATAGGAATCCTTTATGATAAACAGAGTCTTGCCTGTCTGATTGCCGGTGTTGATTTCCACCAGAGCGTGATTGTCATCCAGAAAGAATCCGTATTTATTCTTCGTATTGAGATAGCTCTCCTCATATAGACTATGAGCCGTTTTCTGTAAATCGTAAGTGACCGTAACCGGCATCTCTGCCGTCTCTCCGAAATAATATATGGAATCACTCTCCCATTCCAAGTTGATTTTGGAATGAAGCGTGCCCAGAAAATCCGTCGATGCAAGAACCATAGCGTCCGTATCATACGGATAAGATCTCTCCCCGGTAAAATCTGCCCAGGCCAGATAACCGTAATAAGCTCCCAAACTGGTCCAGTGATGGTCCGTGCGATAATATATCTCCTCTCGGCTATGTTCCTTCAAAGCAGAAAAAGCGTCCACGTAATGCTCCCTGCCTACTCGCTTCTCCGCTTCCTCCAGAAATACCCTCTGTTGAAAATACGGTGCATTGCCCGGCAGTTTATCCGTCAAAATATTGTCCGCAGTGGGCACCAGCATGACATCCGCATTCCAGTCCTCCACCAGCCTTTCCAACAACTCGAGTCTCTTTTCTATGGTTGCCTGCGGATAACTTTCCGGCAGATGCTGTTCCAACAGGTATCCGTCCCTCCCCAGATAAACGCCTCCTATTTCCTGCTTCTGCAGCAGAACGTCCATGCGGGTCTTAATGGATATCCACTTGTCTCTGCTGACAAACTGGTCTGTCACATAAGTCTCATAATCCTGCGTGAAGCTGCCTCTGACCAGACTCTCCACAGAGAATTCCGGTCTGGAGGCAAGCAGTCTGTTTTCCGTCTCGGAAAAAACCTTGTCCTCTTCCGTCACATCCGCAGCTGTAAATATTAAGATAAATACGGAAAGAAGCATTACCGTAATAAATGCATTGATTTTCTCACCCATGGAAAGTCTCACACCTCCTCACCACACATTTAAAACCTGAAATACAAGAAGGGATTGTAGGACGCATCCACAATGCCTGCGACCGCCAAAATCAGAAGAATAACAGGTATCACCTTTTCGCCCAAACGGTATACACCAATTCCTAAACCTGTGCCCGAATGTTCCAGCTGTTTGACCAGCCTTGTAAACAGAGGTGTAGCTGCCACCGCTGCAAGAGCAAACAATACGATATACTGCCTTCCCAAATAAAGGCCCTGACTGTCAAGTACTCCTCCCGCCCCGGCCATTGCTTTCAGATAGCCCCATATCTGCTCCGGTGTCTCAAGTGCAAACAAAACCCAGCCCACCAGAACCAACAAACTGTTGTAGAGTATGCCTGCCGCCCTGGGCAATCCGGAAAGAATCTTTCCCAGAAACAGTTTCTCCAGAGACAGGAAAAACGCAAACCAAAGCCCCCACAGCAGAAAGTTCCACCCCGCACCGTGCCAGATTCCGGTCAGCATCCAGACAATAAAAATATTGACCAACTGTCTCGGCAGACCTTTTCGATTGCCGCCCAAAGGGATATACACATACTCCCGGAACCAGCTTCCCAGAGAAATATGCCACCTTCTCCAAAATTCCGTGACAGATGCCGATATATAGGGATAATTGAAATTCTCAGGGAAATAAAAGCCCATCATTTTTCCCAATCCGATGGCCATATCGGAGTATCCCGAAAAATCAAAGTAAATCTGAAAAGCAAAGGCAAGTATCCCAAGCCAGGCAGTCAGCGCACTGATTTCTCCCAAATTCATGCCTGAAATCTCAGACCACAACTCGCCGATATTATTTGCAATCAATACCTTCTTTGCAAGTCCCACACAAAAACGCTTCATCCCACAGCTGACTGTACATATATCCACAGAACGATTATGCAAGCGCTCCTCCACATCTCTGTACTTTACAATGGGCCCGGCGATAAGCTGAGGAAACATGGTTACAAAGACGCCGAAATCCAAAAGGTTCCTCTGCACCTCGGCTTCTCCGCGATACACATCTATGGTGTAAGACATGGTCTGAAAAGTATAAAAAGATATCCCGATGGGCAACGGCAGATTCAACGGAGGAATTGACGTGCCAAACAGAACGTTCACAGTCTGTATCAGGAAATCCGCATACTTGAAAAAGCACAAAACCAAAAGATTAATGAGCACCGAGGAAACCAGGAAGAGCTTTGCCCTTCCTCCTCCCCGGTATTTTTCAATCAATCTTCCGTGAACATAGTCGGACAGAGTGGAAAAGAGCATCAGCAGAACATAAACCGGCTCGCCCCATGCATAAAAGAACAGGCTCCCTAAAAGGAGGATGAAATTTTTCATCCTCCCGGGAGCCACGTAATAACAGATAAAAAAGACCGGCAAAAACCGAAATAAAAACAATACACTGCTGAATACCATTTTTCACTCCGCTCTGTTATTTCTCTACCTGTCGTCTGATCACCTCAATGACAAGCTCGTTGACCTCCTGGCACTGCGCAATCACAGCTTCATCACCGGATTCCATTGCCGTCATTGTATCCGCACCAAGCTGTACAAAGCAGACATAATCTCCGATTCTCTCCACTCTGGATGCCTGAATCTTGCCAACATTCATGGGATATTGCAGTGTGTCATTTACGTTTGTGTCACGATAGGCATTCAGTGCCTCTTCCACAGCTTCCGCCTGACCTTCTTTCGCCTTAATGACAATCAGAGTATCTACGTTGGTGCTTATCATAGGTGTCTCTGCAAGATAATCGTCATACATATCGGAAGAAATACCGAAAAATGTTTCCAGCATATCCGGCATTACCGGAGAATTCGGCCAGTAATTTTCACCCAGTGTGTCTGTCACGGCAGTTTTGACGGCTGTCATTTCCTCCGTCCAGCCGTTTGTATAGTCATATCCGTTAACTACAGTACCTGTCTGCTGTTCCCCAACGGCCTCGGAGGACTGAATTTCCTGAGAACTCTCCGAGGGCTGACTGCTCTGCTGTTCACTGCTCTGTTGTTCACTGCTTTGACTTTCTGTGTTGTCAGCCCTATTGCGGCAACCGGTCATACCAAGCACCAACAACCCTACACTCATCATTACCAATAATTTTTTCATAAAAACCTCCATCTGCATTTTCCAATGCGCTTTCATTGTACCGCATATAGTATTCCCATTTTTTTGCGGTCTAATATATATAGTCCTTTCATTTGCAAAAAACTGCAAAGACTTTCTAAAATTTTTAAAATATGATAGAATAGGCGCATATGACATTAAAATTTTAAAAAGGAAAACCCAAATGAGTATATTAAGCGTTGAACATTTAACCCACGGCTTCGGTGACCGGGCTATCTTCAATGATGTATCCTTTCGACTGCTGAAAGGAGAACATATCGGACTGATTGGCGCCAACGGCGAGGGAAAGTCCACATTTATGAATATTATAACAGGAAAACTGACGCCTGACGAGGGAAAAATCGAATGGGCGAAAAATGTGCGGGTGGGCTACCTGGACCAGCACACGGTGCTGACTGCCGGCATGACTATCCGTCAGGTACTGTCCTCCGCCTTTGATTTTCTCTATGAAATGGAATCCCAGATGAACGACATTTGCGAAAAAATGGGAGAGGCAAGTCCCGAGGAACTGGATACCTACATGGAAGAACTGGGCACCATTCAGGATTTGCTCACCATGCATGACTTTTATATGATTGATGCCAAGGTGGAAGAGGTTGCCCGGGCGCTGGGACTTCTGGACATCGGTCTCGACAGAGATGTGACAGAACTGTCAGGTGGTCAGAGAACAAAGGTACTTCTGGGAAAACTGCTTCTGGAGAAACCGGATATCCTTCTGCTGGATGAGCCCACCAACTATCTGGATGCGGAGCACATCGAATGGCTGAAGCGCTATCTCACGGAATATGAGAATGCCTTTATCCTGATAAGCCACGATATTCCTTTCCTGAACAGCGTAGTGAATCTGATTTATCACATGGATAATCAGGAGCTGAACCGTTATGTGGGCGATTACGATAAGTTTCAGGAAGTCTACGCCATGAAGAAATCCCAGCTGGAGGCTGCCTATAACCGCCAGCAGAAGGAAATCGCGGATTTAAAAGACTTTGTGGCGAGAAATAAAGCCAGAGTCTCCACCAGAAACATGGCTATGTCCCGCCAGAAAAAACTGGATAAGATGGATGTTATCGAGCTTGCGGCGGAGAAACCCAAGCCGGAATTTCACTTCCGTGAGGCAAGAACACCGGGACGCATCCTATTTGAGACCCACGACCTGGTTATCGGCTATGAGGAGCCCCTCTCAAAACCCTTATCCCTCACCATGGAGCGGGGACAGAAAATCGTTCTGACGGGAGCCAACGGAATCGGAAAAACCACCCTCTTAAAGAGTATCCTGGGACTGATTCCCCCTCTTTCGGGAAGTGTTGAGCAAGGCGATTATCTGGAAATCGGATACTTTGAGCAGGAAATGACCGGCGATAAAGACAACAGCTGTATTGAAGAAATCTGGAAGGAATTTCCGGGATTCACCCAGTATGAGGTGCGCTCAGCCCTGGCAAAATGCGGACTTACCACAAAACACATCGAGAGCCGGGTAAAAGTGTTAAGCGGCGGCGAACAGGCAAAGGTAAGGCTTTGTAAGCTCATTAACCGCGACACCAACATCCTGCTTCTGGACGAGCCCACCAACCATCTTGACGCAGACGCCAAGGAGGAGTTGAAACGTGCTCTGAAGGATTATAAAGGCAGCGTCCTGATGGTCTGCCACGAGCCGGAATTTTATGAGGGACTGGCAACGGATGTGTGGGACTGTGCGAAATGGACTACCCGCGTAATTTAAATACAGGCAAATATCAAGCTGCTGCAAAAAATCTGCCTTCACGGGTCGAAAGAGGTGTACAAATGATAGATGCAAATAAAGACTTATCTACCCAATTTCCGAGTTTATATAACAAAGAGATTATGGACAACTTTCGTGCAACCATGGCTTCCTCCCAGGAACTGATGTCCCGGTACCGCTGTGCCATCATGGAGGTGGAGACAAAGTTCAAGGTATTGAACGAACAGTTTTCCTTACAGCATGACCGTAATCCCATTGAAAGCATCAAAACCAGGTTGAAATCACCGGACAGTATTCTGGAGAAGCTGCATCGCAAAAATCTTCCCCTTACCCTGTCTTCCATAGAGAATAATCTGTTCGACATTGCAGGAATCCGCGTCATCTGCTCCTTTGTGGACGATATCTATATGCTGGCGGATTGTCTGATCCGACAGGACGACATCACTCTGTTGGAGGAAAAGGACTATATCCGCAACCCTAAGGAGAACGGGTACCGCAGTCTGCATCTCATCGTAGAGGTTCCCATCTTTCTACAGGAGGAAAAGCGTAATGTGAAGGTGGAGGTTCAGCTGCGTACCATCGCCATGGAATTCTGGGCAAATCTGGAGCACAGGCTGCGCTATAAAAAGGATTTACCCGAAGATGTTCTTATCGCTACCGAAAGTTCCCTTCTGGAGTGTGCCGAAATCAGCTCCATGCTGGACAAAAAGATGCAGAGTATCAGAAATGTTGTGGAGGAGAAATAAGGTTGCGCGCTAACTTTACTTTCTCAGCCATGGCGATGGGAATACTGTGTTCGAGAATGGAATGATATTCCTCAAAGGTCACGCTGCAATCATATGTCATTATCTCCATTTCCACGCCGAAAAGATTCACGAGAAAGTCCATGGGCTGCATACCGCCTCGCAGATAGAATTCCTTGCGACGCCGGCGTATCGCAGCTTCCTCTGCCTCACCGGGGCCGGCTGCCGCTTCCGGGGTAGCTTCCGCCCCGATGGTGCTCTCGATTTCCAACAGGAACTTTTTTCCCTCATATCTTTTCTGTAATGCCTTCAGTGCCTTGCTTCCCACACCTGTCCCGCGGTACATCGGATGGATGGCAAAATAGTCCAGCAAGACCAAATCCCCATAACGCATAATTATGGCAAGTCCCTGAAATCCGCCTTCTTCATTCTCTATTGCCATTATCTCATAAGTTCCCTTTTTTCTTCCCTTAAGTATCATTTCAAAGGGCTTCTTCTCACTCTTCGGAAAGGCTTCCTCATATAGATAACGCACTTTAATCAGTTGTTCCTGTGTATTTGCATCTGTCAGTCTCAAAATAAAATCTCCCTTCCGTGTAATGGGTAACATTATATCAACTTTCTCTATTTTCTTCAAATTAAAAGTATGTTAAAATATTCTTTATTCCTGCGCTCCATCCTGACGCGATATGTATAGCATTATTATCCTTGGGGAGTTGCGCATCGGAACGGAGGAAATCATGCAAAAAGCAAACCAAAAGAAATTTTCTATATTTCCCTATCTTTTCCATTATACAGGGCATTACATCCTGGGAATTATTGTGTTGATGCTGGTAGACCTGGCCAGCCTCTATGTCCCCCAGTATACAGGTGAAATCATCGACGGCCTCACAAGCGGTACCTTAGGTTTTGTTGGAGTCAAGCCCATTCTCCTCAAGATTCTCTGCGCAGGTCTCATCATGATGGCAGGGCGCTTCGGCTGGAGATACTTTATTATCGGAGCTTCCAGGGGAATTGAGTACAGAATGCGGAACGATTTGTTTGCACATCTGGAGACCTTGTCTGCCCGTTTTTTCAACAGCCATAAGACCGGTGACCTGATGGCGCACTTTACCAATGACCTTCAGGCAATCCGCATGGCTGCAGGCATGGCAGTTATCACCACCTTTGATGCCGTAGTCATGACCGTCATGGTACTGG
>JAEDMI010000081.1 GCA_016303085.1 Acetatifactor sp. | reverse complement strand
TTTCAATTCCTTCACGAATGTTTTCCGCATCGAGATAAATAATCCGATACGGCTTCCCGGAAAGCCGTTGCAGCAGAGTGCTTTTCCCCGCTCCCTGTAATCCCTCCACAAAATAATTATCTCTCATCCTTCCTATTCCCCTTCTTTTCGCAAGCACTGAGTTATCTGTCCCCATTCCGGCTCAACCCGGTATTCTTTTGTATTTCATATCCTTTCTCTCCAGAAGACCTTCCGAAATCATATCCCTCCGAAGAGTACAGAAATCATCGAAATAGTCAGCAATGATTATGTTCACTTCTCTTTCCGTATACTCTCTGCCTACTTCAAAGGCTTTCACAATTTCCTCCAGGATGACACGCTCCTTCTTTCTCTGACTCGGTATTGTTTTCAGCTTACCATATTCAAAGAAGGAGTCAAGTACTTTCCTGCGATACAGTTCATCCCGTTCCTCCTGCAAAGAACTCTCGGAGGATTCTTCCTTTAATATATCCAGCATGCTGGTATTAAAAATCTGCTGGTTAATGGAATACATGGTATAATACTGTTCCTTGCGCGAGGTAACCGCACCCGCATCTTCCAGTTTTTTCAGGTGAAAAGATATGGTCGGTGCCGTAAGATTCAATCTTTCGGCAAGCCTCTCCACAAACATGTCCTCCTGAATCAGGGACTTCAATATCTGTATTCTCGATTTGTCCGCAAGACACTTAAACAGTTTAATTGCTTCCTGCTCCGTCATTCTCCGTCGCCTCCTTCTGCCTTAAAAACCTCATATCTTTCTAATATCTCTTCTACTGCGGAAAGTTTTGTTTCCTCCATCAGAATCCTCTCGGTATCTCCATGTTCCTTTGCCAGCGTAAGTGCCTTTTGCCAGCTCATGGGAACGCTTTTGGCCTTATCCAGAAAAAGTGTATCACACTTTCCCGTATCTCCCTCTGCCTGCTGACAGGATACCCGGAACAAACTTTTGAATACATCGAAAATATTCGCCTTCGCCTTCAAAAATCTTGCTTCGTCCGCTCTTTCCTCCTGTATCAGTTTCTGCGCTTCTTCCGATACCTCTCTGTTTCTTTCCGTTAAGTACGCATCAAATTTTTCCATCATTTCACACATCAGTCTATTTAATTCTCCTTTTGCATTTTTATATTTATCTAATTAGATATTTGTAATTATATTTACGCATGCTAAATTTGTCAACAAAAACCTGTAACAATTTTTCTGCAAAAGAAAACAGGCTCTCTCTGCCGGATTTTCCCGACATTCAGAGCCTGTCTTAAAACAAAGTATTCTCTTTACAACTCCTGCAACAGTTGCACCATCGTCTTTTTCAAAACAGGATGTCTGAAAAACGGTGCCAGCATATTCATGGGTCTCAGCACAAAATCCCGATTTTCCATGTCGGGATGTGGAATCACCAGTGTTTCACTCTCATAAACCAGCTTATCATAAAACAGAATATCAATATCCAAAGTTCTGGGGCCCCAGTGTATCGTTCTCTTTCGATTTGCCGCATCCTCGATATCATGGCATGCTTCAAGAAGTTCCTCAGGACCAAGCAGCGTTTCTGCCTCCAGTACCCCGTTCAGAAAGTCCTCCTGTTCCACATCCCCGTAGGGCTCCGTCACAATCATATCTGAAATTTTGTTCACACGAATTTGAGGATGTTCCTTCAATGCATGGACAGCACCGCTGATATAGCCTTCCCTGTCTCCCATATTTGAACCCAACGCAAGAAACACTTTATGCCACTCTCTGTGTACTTTAACGGAAACGCAGCCGAAGGGAAGTTCAATGGGCGCCTCCGGTTTTCGTATTTCCAGATCAATCGCAGAAATCAAATCATATTTTAATAAAATTGCTTTTGAGAGTTTTTCTGCCACAGCCTCCAGCAGCTGATATGTGTTTTCTTTCATCCATCTATCGATAAACATACAAACATCACCATAGTTTACGGTAAGTTCCAGCTTATCCTCCAGACCCGCTTTATGAATATCGGCATACAGAGTTGCATTGATATAGAAGGTCTGCCCCTTTTCTTTCTCCTTCGGGTAGACTCCGTGATAGGCATATACTTCCAGCATCTCTATTCTGATTTCGTCTCTCCCCACTTCATTGTACATCAGCTTCTTCCTCCCCTTAGAATTGCTTCCGCCATTTTGATTGCCCTGACGTTCTCTCCCACATCATGAACCCGGACGAACATACACCCCTTCACCACCGCTAAAACCGTAGTTACCAGCGTTCCCTCCATTCTCCGGTCCGCAGGAAGGTCCAGGGTAAGTCCTATTACCGATTTTCGGCTGCAGCCCAAAAGCAACGGATACCCCAGAACCCGCAGTTCCTCCAAAGAATTGATTACCTCCAGATTCTGTTCATAGCTCTTTGCAAATCCAACGCCGGGGTCCAGAATAATTCTGTCATCATGGATACCCGCAAGCTCAGCCAGATGGACAGACTCAGCCAAATCCGCCGCCACATCCTGCATAAAATCGCCATAGTCCTTATTTTTTCGGTTATGCATCAAACAGCAGGGCAAGCCGCTTTCAGCAATAACACTTGCAATTTTATCATCGTATTTCAAGCCCCAGATATCGTTAATCAAATCAGCCCCCGCTTTGATACCCGCCAGCGCCACCTTGGACTTATAAGTGTCCAAAGATACGGGCACATCAAAGTTTTCCTTCACCGCCTCGATCATGGGAACTACTCTGGCAATCTCCTCATCATCAGGCAGAAGCGTATATCCCGGCCGGGTGGATTCACCGCCGATGTCAATCAGGTCTGCTCCCTGCTCCAGCATCTCCTCCACATGCTTCAGTGCCCTGTCCCTATCGTTCCATTTCCCTCCGTCGGAAAAGGAATCCGGGGTCACGTTCAAAATACCCATTACATAAGTATGTCCCTCTGTCTGAAACTCCCTGTTGCCAATCTTCATTCCGGTAACCATGCCCTTTCCCGCATCCGCAAATTCAGATTCATTTCACCTGTGCAGACACAAATTTATACGATATTAACACTCAATACAATATCTTCAGATTTTTTTTATTTCCCTTCCAGTTACATTCCTGTTCCGCAGTACAGGAGAAGCAGGGACGGCTGGCTTTATCCGCACGGTACAGCACTCCCCGCAGATTCCTTTCCGGAATCATATTGCTGTTTCTGTGCTGCAGGATTGCATCAATAATAACACGCGTTTCTTTCTCATCAAAACCGCAATCCTTCAGAATTTTTGGTGCAATCTCAGCGCTGGCCTGTTCGTGGGGAATCCCTTCCCCATATTGTCTGTGCTTTCCGATATCATGTAACAGAGCTGCCCCGTAAATCCATTCCCGGGGAATTTCCAACTTCTCCTCCAGATTCATAATCATGCCGATTCTCGCCACATCCAGAAAATGTACCATATCATGACGGCAGAAGCATCTGTCTGCTTCTGCCGCCATGTTCTTTTGCAAGTTCTCCAAAAACAAATCATGTTTTAATATTTTGTCTATTCTGTCCATAGTGCTTCCTTGCTCATCTGTCATTTCAAACCATACAGTTGCATTATTGTGCTTCACCGGAAGTTTCCCCGGGATTACCGAATTGTTTCACACTCCCGTCATTCAAATGCAGCATCTGAAAAAATCTGTTTTGCAACTCTGCATTTCCCTCAAATGCCCCTCTGGTAGCAATGCTCACCGTCTTACTGCCGGGCTTTTTCACGCCACGCATAGTCATACACATATGCTCTGCTTCAAGAACTACCATGGCTCCTTTTGGTGCAAGATATTCCATAATGGCATCCGCAATCTGTCCCGTCATCCGTTCCTGAATCTGCAGCCGCTTTGCATAAATCTCCACAGTCCTTGCCAGCTTGCTTAAGCCCACAACTTTTCCATCCGGTATATATGCCACGTGGGCCTTTCCGAAAAACGGCATCATATGATGTTCACAAACAGAATAAAACACGATATCCTTCTCCAGCACCATCTCGCTGTTGTCTGCCGTGAACACCCTGGACAACGGTGCCGCCGCATCCGCATCCATCCCCGAAAAAATCTCCGTATACATTCTTGCAATTCTGTCCGGGGTATCCAGAAGCCCCTCCCGCTCCGTATCTTCGCCGATTCCTTCCAGCAGAAGTCTCACACCCTGTCGAATTTTATCCTGATTTACCATATTTTCCTCGATTCTATCGGTATTCCACGATTTCCATTAATCTCCCCAGAAAAGAAAGGGAGCCGAACGCAATAATGACGTCATCTTTTCCGGCCAGCAGGCGGCTCATTTCCACAGCCTCCTCCAGACTGTCCACCGCCGTCACATTCCTGTGTACCCTTGCCACCGCTTGGGCCAATTCATAAGCGGACATAGCCCTGGGATTGTTCGGTGTGGTTACGGTAATAATCTGGTCTGCCAAAGAGTGAGTCAGTGCGATAATCTTTTCATATTCCTTATCTTTTAATACTCCCATTATATAGATAATTCTCTTATTTGTAAAATAAAATTCCACAGATTCCGCAAGTCTTTTGGCCGCATCCTCGTTGTGGGCGCCATCCACGATAAAATAAGGCTTTTTTCCAATCGGGGTAAATCTTCCGGGCCATACTGTTTCCAGAAATCCCTGACGCAGTTTTTTCTCTGCCACGGGAAAGCCACACTCTCCCAGCACTTTCAGTGCTTCCACCGCCAGACATGCGTTCTCTACCTGATATTTTCCCGCCAGCGAAATTTCAAGTCCGGCAAAGCCGCCGTATGTTAAACGTTGTTTTTCCAGTCCGTATTTTATTCCGGTTATCACGGAGGGATCTGCAACCACCAGCTCACATTCCAGTTCCGCAGCCCTCTTCTCTATGACTGCCATTGCGTCCTGTTCCTGCCTGATGCTTACTGCCCTGCAGCCGGCTTTCAGAATACCCGCCTTCTGAGCGGCAATCTCCCCCAGTGTTTTCCCCAGAAACTTCATGTGATCCATGCTGACGGAGGTAAGAACAGCCAAAATCGTATTCCGAACAACGTTGGTGGCATCCAAAAGCCCTCCCATTCCCGTCTCCAGCACCACAATATCACATCTTTTTTCTTTAAAATATAAAAATCCCAATGCTGTCTCTATCTCAAAAGCCGTAGGCTGATGCAGCCCCTCCGCCACCATTTCGTCGCAAACCTGTTTCACCTGCCCCATCAGTCTTCCGAGAGCTTCCTTTGTAATACACCGGTCACCCACCTGAATCCGCTCCCGGTACTGAAAAATTGTGGGAGAAATATATCTTCCCACCCGATAACCGCCGCACTTTAACGCTGTAGCGATATAGGCGGACACAGATCCCTTTCCGTTTGTTCCCGCCACATGGACAAATTTCAGGTCATCCTGAGGATTCCCCAGTCGCCCGCAAAGCTCTTTTATGCTGTCAAGCCCGGGTACAATCCCAAGACCGTTTAGGCTTTCTATATAATCCAACACTTCCTGTTCCTTCATTTCGCATTTACCGCCTCTTTTTCTGCCATAAAATCAACCTGACTAATTACTGACAATTTTGTCCATACTACACTTATCCGACACCTCAAATTTTCTCCGGAGAAACATGCCATACCCCTTTGGTACTATTTGATAAAGCTGTCACTAAAAACAAGGAGCATACCATGAAAAAAACACTTGTTACTTTTGCCAAAAATTTTATGAAATGTGGCCTCATTGGCTGGTGCATAGAAATCATTTTTACCTCCATGCATTCCCTCCGTCGCCGGGACATGACCCTAAAGGGCGTAACCTCCATCTGGATGTTCCCCATCTACGGCTGCGCCGCTGTGATTTCCCCTTTAAGCAAACTACTCCGAAAAAAGCCGTCCTGGATTCGGGGATTAACCTACATGAGCATGATTTTCTCCACGGAATACCTCACCGGCAGACTGTTATCCAGACACAAACTGTGTCCCTGGGATTACAGCAAAAGCAAATGGAACGTGAACCGGGTCATACGGCTTGATTATGCTCCGTATTGGTTTGGAGCGGGACTTTTATTTGAGCGGCTTCTAACATCCTCTTCATCAGGACGCGGTAAGCAATCAGCAGAAACACACCCGCAGTGAACCATGCACTGATATTTGCTACGCAGACACCGGTAAAACTCATCATCTTTGCCGCCACAAAAGCCAAAATACCTCTGCTTGCCAGTTCGACCACTCCGCCCATCATGGGAACAAAGCCAAAGCCACAACCCTGCAGGGTGTTTCTAAAAATAAATATCATTCCCAGCGGGATAAAGAATATACCGCAGATTCCGATGTAAATCTTTGCGTATTCAATGATTTCCGCAACATTCTCGCTTGTAAATAGCGGCACAATATAGGGAAGTACTGCGTAAATGACTCCATATATGATTACCGCATAAACAGCCGACATGTTGTTCGCAGTTTTTACTCCCTTGCGGATACGCCCCAAATCATTGACTCCCCTGTTTTGTGCACTGTAGGTAGCCATTGTGACGCCCATCGCCCCAAAGGGCTGAGTTACCAGCTGTTCCACCTTGCATGCAACCGAATAGGCGGCCACAGCAAGAGAACCCAACAGATTCAAGGCGGACTGAACCAGAATAGTTCCGATTGCCGTAATGGAAAACTGCAGGGCCATGGGGATACCCACTCCGAGCTGATTTTTGACACACTGTCCTTCCAATTTTAAATGACTTCTGTTTATATGCAGGGCAGGTGCCGATTTGATAATATAAATCAGGCAGAGCATCCCCGCCAGTCCCTGGGAAATTACCGTAGCTGCCGCAGCACCGCTCACTCCCATTTTCCCGTAGACAATCAATACATAATCCAGCACAATGTTGGTTACCGACGAAATCAACAGCAACACAAGGGGAACCACACTGTTTCCGATAGCCCGAAGGATACTTGCCTGCAGATTATAAAGTACATTAAAACAGATTCCCGCACAAATAATCAGGATATACTGCTTTGACATTTCAAAAATATCCGCCGGAGTATTCATCAGTTGAAGCAGAGAATCCATTCCTGCCATACTGACCGCTGTCATAAAAACTGTCACAAAAACCGACAAAATAACAGCACTTCCGATACTCTTTTTCATTCCTTCCCTGTCACCGGCACCAAAACGCTGGGCTGTCATTACGGTAAAACCGGTGGTAAGCCCCTGGGTAAATCCCAAAATCAAAAACACCACGGAACCTGTTGCTCCCACTGCCGCAAGTGCATCCACACCTACAAAACGCCCTACAATAATGGTATCTACCATATTGTAGAGCTGTTGAAAAATATTGCCTATTATAATCGGGATAATAAACCGTGCAATCAGTTTTGCCGGCAATCCCTTTGTCATGTCAAGTTCCATACTGCCTCATTCTTTCCTTTATTCCGGGTCATCCAAATCCTGCATATCACCGGAACCGATATCCAGCATGTTCACCGTACGTCTCCTCAGCCTTGCCTGCTCGGATTGCTCCAGTATAAAATCCTTAATTGTCCTTGAGTTTTTGATATGCTCCAGAATCAGCTGAGGATGAGTTGTGTCTCCCGTAAAACAAACTACCGTACCCAGACGGAACATTTTTTCAATCAGCGTTGCACTGTGCTGAACATCCTGCACCTTATACATATAACAGTCGTTTTCCACCGTCTTGAAAAGTCCCGTATCAACAGTAATTATGTCCTCTTTGATTGTATACTTGGTAAAGGTGAAGGGTAAGCCTAAAAATAACCACCGTTTTCTTTCAACAAATTCCATGTCTTTTCTCCTTTTTGAAGTAATGTATCTTTGGCTTTATTATAGTTGAATCCGGGCACATATGCAAAACTTTTTTGTTTTTTTCTGCAAAACTTCCCCCAAGACCCATTGAAACTCTTGTCCTTAAGTGTTATCATAATAAAAATGCTTATGGAGGTTAATACTATGACAGCTAACGAGTGCATCACCGGCCGCAGAAGTATCCGCAAGTTTACAGACCAGCCGGTATCTCATGATCTGATTGAAAAGATAGTTGCTGCAGCTTCCTTTGCTCCCAGTTGGAAGAATACCCAGATTACCCGCTACATTGCGGTTGAAGGGGAAAAGAAGGCTGCACTTGCCAAATGTACATCCATTTATCCCGGAAATGGTGCCATCATGGAACAGGCTCCCATGGTAATCGCTGTTACCGCAATTACCGGAAGAAGCGGTTATGAAAGAGACGGTTCTTTCTCCACTCCCAAGGAAACAGGCTGGCAGATGTATGATGCCGGTGTTGCCAGTGAGGCATTCTGCCTGGCAGCTTACGAGCAGGGGCTGGGCACCGTTATTATGGGATTGTTTGATGAGGCGGATGCCGCTAAGGTTCTCGGCCTTCCCGAAGACAGAGAGCTTATGGCTTTGATTCCCATCGGATATCCCGCAGAATCTCCCGTTGCTCCCAAGCGCAAAGCAGTGGAGGATTTATTAACATTTCAGTCATGATTATCATAAGTCGAAGAGTTTTCTCTTCGACTTATTTTTAGGACATATTTTTCAGGAGGAAAACAATGAGACATTTAATGAGCCCACTGGACTTTACAACGGAAGAGTTGGACAGACTCTTTGACCTGGCCAATGACATTGAGCACAATCCGCAAAAATACGCTCATACCTGCGATGGCAAAATACTCGCCACCTGCTTTTATGAACCCAGCACAAGAACACGTTTAAGCTTTGAATCCGCCATGACAAGGCTTGGCGGACGGGTCATCGGCTTCTCCGATGCCGCCTCCTCTTCTGCCTCAAAGGGAGAAAGTGTTTCCGATACCATCCGCATCATCTCCTGCTATGCCGACATCTGCGCCATGCGCCATCCCAAGGAAGGTGCGCCTATGGTTGCAAGCGAAAAGTCAGGTATTCCGGTTATCAACGCCGGTGACGGGGGACACCAGCACCCTACCCAAACCCTGACCGACCTGCTTACCATCCGCAGTCTGAAAGGACGTCTGAACAATTTTACCATCGGTCTGTGCGGAGATTTGAAATTCGGGCGTACGGTTCACTCCCTGATTAACGCTCTGGTGCGCTATGACAATATCAAGTTTATCTTTATCTCTCCGGAAGAACTTCGTGTTCCCGACTATATTACAGATATGCTGAAGGAAAAACAAATTCCCTACGAAGAGGTTATCCGTCTGGAAAGCGTGATGCCCGACCTGGATTTGCTTTATATGACAAGAGTCCAAAAGGAGCGTTTCTTCAACGAAGAAGATTATATTCGTTTGAAGGATTTCTATATTCTGGACATGGCGAAGATGGAACTTGCAAAGGATGACATGCTTGTACTCCACCCTCTCCCCAGAGTCAACGAAATCTCCGTAGAAGTGGACAATGACCCCAGAGCATCCTATTTCAAGCAGGCCCAGTACGGAGTTTATGTACGCATGGCATTGATTCTGACTCTGCTGGAATTTGTATGAGAATAAAGTTACTGTTCACACAACAATTTACGTCTGCGCGCTGCCTGCCAGTAAATTGCTCATGTGTAAAAGCAGCGCAGAAATGAGGAAAACAGAATGCTGAATGTAGGAAAAATTGAAGAAGGTTTTGTATTAGACCATATCAAAGCCGGAAAAAGTCTGGATATATACGAGCATCTTCAACTGGACAAGCTGGACTGCACCGTTGCCATCATCAAGAATGCCCGCAGCGACAAGATGGGAAAAAAGGATATCTTAAAGGTAGAATGTGACATCGATATGCTGGATTTGGACGTACTTGCCTTCATCGACCACAATATCACCGTCAATGTAATCAAAAACGGTGATATTGTGGAGAAAAAGGTACTGGTACTGCCAAAGCAGATTAAGAATGTCATAAAATGCCATAACCCCCGCTGCATTACTTCCATCGAGCAGGAGCTGCCGCACATTTTCTATCTGGCTGATGCGGAAAAGGAAGTTTATCGCTGCAAATACTGCGAAGAAAAATACACAGAATCCGCAAAAAAGAACTAATTAATCTCTATCAAATCGTATTCCCTGCTGCCCACACCAAGCTCCGCTGCCGCTTCCACCGTATGGACCCCGTTTCTGGATTCGATTCTCTCGATGAGATGATCTCTTCCGGGGTCATCGGAAGCGTACACCAGGTCAAGGCAAGCCTGGTCCAGAGCAACCGGGTCGGCAGAAGAAAGAATTCCGATATCACCGATTGCCGGGTCCTCTGCAACAGCACAGCAATCACAGTCCACGGACATATTTTTCATGACGTTGATAAACACAATTCTTTCTCCGAAGTAATCCATAATGGATTTATCCGCATCCGCCATGGACTCCAGAAAAGCATCATGGTCTCCCAATGTTCCCTGGTGGTATTGCGTTTTCCCTCATAGGCAGTATTACACTCTACGATAGTACCCTTCACATAATCTATGACAGGCTTCATAAAATCGGGGCGCAGGAAATTCTGATTTCCCACCTCACCGGAATGTAGCTTTACCGCAACTTTTCCCGGAAGTTTAACTCCCATTGCCTCATACATCCGAATCATAGCCCGGGGTGCAATCTCCCTTGTAAAATAAACCTTTGCCTTTGACATCCGACAACCTCCTGCTTTGCCTAAAACTTCCGCTTTTCAAAAAATTCGTCAATTTCCCGTTTTATCTGCTCCGGCTCCGTACTCTTTAAAATATATCCCTCCGGCTTTAATGCCATTACCTTCATAATGCTGGCCTTATCGTTCTTACTTGTCAG
>JAEDMI010000080.1 GCA_016303085.1 Acetatifactor sp. | reverse complement strand
CGGGTCTCTGACGGTGGGTGGCAAAAATCTTTTTACCATGACGGAGAAGGAGCTTGTGCTGTACAAGAGGGACACGGTGGGCTTTGTCTGGCAGAATAACGGGCGGAATCTTCTGCCCTACCTGACCGTGCTGGAAAATGTCATGCTTCCCATGAGCCTGTCGAGCACCGGAAAGAAAAAAAGCAAGGCAACGGAGCTTCTGGAGATGGTGGGTATGGCGCATAAGAAGTACAGCCGGATGAATATGCTCTCCGGCGGCGAGCAGCAGAGGGTAGCTATCGCCATCGCGCTGGCAAATTCCCCCCAACTGCTGTTGGCGGATGAACCCACGGGAAGTGTGGATATGAAGACGGCAAACTATATCTTTGACGTATTTACGGAGCTGAATAAGAATGGGCAGACTATTCTCATCGTAACTCATGATGTAGCTTTGTCCAGAAAAGTAAAGCGCGTTGTGGCAATCCGGGACGGTAAAATCAGCAGTGAGCGTGTGCTGAAGGAGGCTTATGCCGACAGGTTACAGGAGAGCAACATCGACTGGCGGCAGGAGGAAACTCAGGACGAATATGCCATTGTGGACCGGGCAGGACGTGTACAGATTCCTGCGGAGCTCATGGAGGAGCTGCATTTGAAGGACAATAAAGTGTGTATTGGTCTGCACGACGGCAAGGTTGTGATTTCCAGGCCGGAGGAGTAGAGATAACTCGTTTCCCTGCAGCGGGAGAACGGAACCGCAGCATGGCAAAGAACAGGCTGAGGGGAACTGAGATACCGGGTGCGGGAGGCCGGAATTGCCGTCCGTGGAAAAATATTGAGGTTTTTGAAATATGAGTAGAACAGACAGTAACTTGGTGAAAAAGAATAATCCGGTCATCAGGGCAGATTATCCGGATCCGGATGTGATAAGAGTGGGAGATGTCTATTACATGCTCAGCTCCACCTTTCACTTCCTGCCGGGCGCTGTGATTCTGCGCTCTTACGATTTGCTGAACTGGGAGATTGCAAGCTATGTCTTTGACACCTTCGAGGGAACGGAAGAGGCGCGGATGACCAACGAGCGCAGCAATTATGGCTACGGTATGTGGGCAGGCTCATTAAAGTATTACAAAGGACGGTTTTACGTGAGCTTTGCGGCGAAGGAGACATGTAAGACTTACTTTTATTCCGCGGACAGTGTTGAGGGGCCGTGGGAGAGTAAGTGCATCGATTTCTATTTCCATCACGGCGCATTGTTTTTTGACGATGATGACAGGGTTTATCTGGTGTTTGGACACAGGGAACTCTGGATTCGGGAACTGCTTCCTGATTTGAGCGGTCTGAAACCCGGCGGTTTCTTAAGAAAGTTGCTCGTGGAAGAAGACGATGATGTGTGGCTGGGATATGAGGGCACTCATTTTCAAAAAATTAACAATCGGTATTATCTGTTCACGGTTCACTGGCCAAAGACCGGCACCGGACGGAGAGTACAGATGTGTTTTTCCTGTGATTCTCTGGATGGAGAGTTCCGGGGAGGTCAGGTGCTGGATGACAATCTGGGATTTGCCAACAACGGTATTGCACAGGGCGGTCTTGTGGACACAAACGACGGCAGATGGTACGGTATTCTCATGCAGGACAGAGGCGCCGCAGGCAGGAGCCCGGTGTTGGTTCCGGTGAGCTGGGACGGTGATTTTCCCATATTTGGCAGGGAGGGGAAGGTCCCGGCTGTGGTAGAAAATCCGGACAACAGACCCCACTATGAGTATCAACCCCTGTATTGCTCCGATGATTTTTCATATGTGACGGATGATGAGGGGCATTGCCGATTAAAACAGCAGTGGCAGTGGAATCATGAGCCAACTCCCGGGTTGTGGAAAATTTCGGGGGCCGGTGGATTGACGATAATCACGGGAAAACTCTGTACAAATGTGACTCAGGCAGTAAATACGCTGACTCAGAGGATGTTTTTCCCGAGAAGCTGTGCAGAGGTGACGGTGGATGCCTCAGACTTGAGTGAGGGTGATTTTGCCGGAATCTGCGCCTTGCAGGGCTGTTACGGTATGCTGGCGGTGACCAGGGAATTGCGAAGATATTATCTGGTGATGATGGAGCGGGAGGACACGGAGAAGAACAGAAATACCACGATTCCGGACTATATGCCGGGAGTGATTTCGGAGAAAATCAATCTGGTTTCACCGAAAGTCAGACTGAGAATGGAGGTTGACTTTTCAAAGGGTGCGGACACGGTATTTTTTTCCTACAGAGAGCCCAGAGAAGGCGGAAAATGGAGAAGAGTGGGAAAAGGGCATAAGCTTTATTTCGGCCTGGATCATTTTGCAGGCTGCCGATGCGGTTTGGCTGTTTTTTCCACGAAACGGATCGGAGGTTCCGCCACCTTCACGAATTTTGAATATAAATATGAGGAATAGAAAAAGTCGGTTCGCCTTCATTAAGGTGAATCGACTTTTACATTGGAAATTCTGTTATATTGATTGTTCTTTTCTCTGTACTCGCTGGGGGTGCAGTCCTTTGCCTGTTTAAATACCCGGTTGAAGGTGGAGATGCTTGGAAAACCGGACTGTAGGGCAACCTCCGTGATGGAAAGGTCGGGCTGTTCCAGAAGTTCCTCCGCTACCTTGATTCTTCTGTGGGTAATATAGGCACAGAAGGTATAGTTGGTGTACTGCTTGAAGAGTCTGGAAAAATGATATTTGCTGAAGCCGATGGAAGCGGCAATGTCGTCCAGATTTAACTCATCCATATAGTGGGAGTCTATGTAATCCATGACAGTGTTAAACTTATCCACGTACTCCTTCTGTTTGTATACCCGCATATTGGGGAAGAGATTAATATTGTCCAGATGGTTGGTACCCAGCTTGACAAACAGATTCAACAGTAGGGAGTAGATGGTCAGTTCCGAAAATTCGTTTTTATTAAAATATTCATTTCTCATTTGCACCATCATCTGATATACATCATCATAGATGTTGGGATAGGAAGCCCGGGTGAGGTGAATCGGTCTTGTCAGGAGAGGCTGGATTCCCGCAAAGCCATGGAGTCTGGTAAAGGGCGCAAGGTCAAACAGAAAGACAAAGCGGTTTCCTGTCTCGGGGGCTTTCAGGGAGTGCATCTCACCGGGGGGAATCATAAAGATATCTCCGGGTACAATATGAAAACTTTCATCACGGACGATGGCTTCATACCAGTTTTCCATCGGCATAATGACTTCCATGGCAGTGTGCCAGTGGGTCTCGTAATCTACAGGTAAATCGTTATACCATATGCGTATGGAAGTATCCTGACGATACTGCACCAGCTCCTGACCGGTACCCACCAGAATGCGGGGGCGGGCCGTGTCCGAATTCACAGTATAATAAAAATCCTTATTTTCCGAAATTGGGGGGGTGCTTTTGACAGAAGACATTTTTGTCCTCCTTTCCTGTCCTTTTATTTTAGCATCAGATAAATAAAAAGTAAATTCCCAAAAAAGCAAAATGTGGGAGACAAACAGCAAAAAATACAGGGAAATACGGCGGATGTTTCGGTATAATCCATATATAATCACATTCAGGAGGATTTGGGAGAATGAGAAAAAAGGCAATTGCTTTCTTATTGGTTTCAATTATGGCGGTATCAGTGCTTGCGGGCTGTGGAAAAAGCGGTGATGCCGGAGCACCTTCTGCGGGGGAGAACACTGAAGAGAGTACCGGGGAAAGTTCCGGGACAAGTTTGAGTGAGGAAGGAACTGCGGATGAACCGGTGCAGGACAGTACTGCATCTGATGCCGATGGTGAGAGCGGAGAAAACATATCTGAGGAGGTACCGATTTTGAAGGATGCTGTGATGAATACAATGGGGTGCCGGGTGGGCTGTGCTGCCACGGCAGCGGAGCTGGAGGATGAGAAAGTCTGGGAGATTATCACTACCCATTTTAATGCCATTACCTTCGGAAATGAGTTGAAACCCGATGCCATGGTGGGTTATAGTTGTACATTCTGTCCCGGTACGGAGGAAGCAGAACTGAACGGTGAGACGATCATCGTACCCAAGTTGGATTATTCCCTGGCTGAGAGGATGTTGGACAAGGTTTATGACTGGAATCAGGCAAATCCCGACAATCAGATTAAGGTGAGAGGGCATGTGCTGGTGTGGCATGCTCAGACCCCGGAGTGGTTCTTCCATGTAGACTATGACAAGAATAAAGACTATGTGGACAAGGAAACCATGAATAAGAGACTGGAGTGGTACATCCGTACCATGCTTACTCATTTTACCGGAGAGGACAGTAAGTATAAGGATATGTTTTACGGCTGGGATGTGGTGAACGAGGCAGTCAGCGACGGAGGCGGCTACCGCACGGACAGTGAAAATCCGAACGAATCGCTCTCTGAGGACAGACACGGAAGCAATTCCAGCTGGTGGCATATCTATCAGAGCAATGAGTATATTATCAATGCTTTTATTTATGCAAATAAGTATGCGCCTGCAGATTTAGAGCTGTATTACAACGATTACAATGAGTGCGAGCCGCAAAAGATGAATAGTATTATTGAACTGCTGACTGAGCTGAAGGAGCGGGAGGGCGAGCCCGGTGTGGGTACAAGGATTTCTGCCATGGGTATGCAGGGGCATTATAATATGAGTACGCCCACCATGGACAGCGTGGATTTTGCCGTGAAGAGATATGCAAAGGTAGTGGGGAATGTACAGATAACGGAGTTTGATTTAAAGGCCCGGGATACCTACGACGGCAGCGAGGAGGCGAAAAAGGAAGAATACGAGAAACAGAAGGACAGATACAACGTTCTGTATTATGTGCTGAAAAACCGGAATGGTCAGGCGGGTATCTCCGTAACCGGAATCACTTTCTGGGGAACTGTTGACCACTACTCCTGGCTGCAGAGCCATTCCAATGTGGGCGGAGGAAATACGGGAAGTCTGAAACAGTGTCCTCTGTTGTTTGATGAAAATTACGAACCGAAGCCGGCATTCTATGTATTTGCTACGGAGAACAAATAAGAAGGAATAAAATGCGCTACAAGGTGCGCAGGAAAGAGGTAAACTATGACAGTGATTGCAAAAAACCCTATTATGCCGGGATTTTATCCCGACCCTTCCATCTGTGCGGTGGGAAGTGATTACTATCTGATTAATTCTTCTTTTGCTTATTTTCCGGGACTGCCCATCATGCACAGCAGGGATTTGGTGCATTGGGAGCAGATCGGAAATGCCATGCACAGACAGGAACAGCTGCCCCTGCAAAATGCCGGACACTCCCAGGGCCTTTTTGCCCCTACCATGCGTTATCATGACGGCACCTATTATGTCATCTGTACCAACGTGTCCCACGGCGGCAATTATATTGTGACAGCGGAGAATCCTGCCGGTCCCTGGTCAGATCCATACTATCTGGAGGGGGCAGACGGAATCGATCCCAGCCTGTTCTTTGACGAGAACGGAAAGTGCTACTATATCGGCACCCATCCCAATCCCGCCGGCTGTAAATACAACGGAGATTATTACATCTGGATTCAGGAACTGGATGTGGAACACATGAAGCTGGTGGGGGAGGTACACAATGTCTGGAACGGGGCAATGAAGCAGATTCCCTGGCCGGAGGGTCCCCATCTGTATAAAAAAGGCGATTATTATTATATCATGCACGCCGAGGGAGGTACGGGCCCGGAGCATGCGGTGACAGTATGCAGAAGTAAGAGCATTTTCGGACCCTATGAAAACAATTACTGTAACCCTATACTGACTCACAGACATCTGGGCAGGGATTATCCCATCAAGTATGTGGGACATGCGGATATGATAGAGACTCCGAACGGAGAGTGGTACATGGTGATGCTGGCGGTGCGCCCGCTGGAGTGCCATACCACCATGGGACGGGAGACCTTTCTGGCCAAGGTGGTATGGGAGAATGACTGGCCTGTGGTGAATCCCGGTGTGGGTATCCTGACGGATGAGGTGGAAATCAACCTGCCGGAGTGGAATCCTGAGGAGGATGATACCTATGATACGACGGCAAATTGTGTGCCCGGCAGCAGCCGTACCTATGAGTTCGGCGGTATGAGCCGGTTGGGAGACGAGTTCCTTTTCCTGAGAAATCCCGGTGAAAACCTGTATGCATTGGACAAGGAGGGGTTAAAACTGGGATTCCGTAAAATAACATTGAAGGAAGAGGACAGCCCTGCATATATCGCTGTGAGACAGCAGCACCATCGGTTTGTTTCTGCAGTATCCCTGAATACGGCAAATCTCACAGAGGGAAGGCGTGCAGGAATCGCACTGGTACAGAGCAACGAATATCATCTTCGTGTGGAGGTCTGCAGGGAAGAGAAGGAACAGCTTCGGGCGGATGTTATTTTATGCAGGGCGGGAGAGGACAGTGTGGTCAGCAGGGCGGTAATACCCGTTGCCGGTGAAACGGTGGGACTGATTCTTACCGCAGATGGACTGAAGGCGTCCGTGGAGCTGGAATTTGAAACGAAAAATTCCGACGGCAGAGAAAAGGCACTGATTTGCGGCGACCTTGACATTCGGGCACTTTCCACAGAGGTTGCAGGAGGGTTTGTGGGTTGTACCGTGGGTATGTACGCGGTAGCCGACGAAGACAATCACGGTGAAGCCGCCTGCTTCGGAAGCTTTTCTTATCTGGCAGTGTAAAGGGAAAAGGGAAAGAGACGTGAAAAAAGGAATAATTTATCTGATGGTATCCGGGCTCTGCCTGGGGTTGTGCGCCTGTGGCGAGCCACGGATACAGTCGGAAGACAAAAACAGGGAATCGGAGGTGGAGAGCTGTCTCGCATCGTCGGAGGAACCGGAGTCTGTAATGGAGCCGGACAAGAAGCAACCGGCGGACATGGAGGAGCCGGGAGGGAATGACCGGGAGACATGCTTTGAAGGTATGAAATATACGGAGAGTTATAAGGGACGAAAGGATACCAATCCCGTGATGACACAGCGCTTTGGGGCAGACCCCTTTGCCATGGTATACGGTGACAGGGTGTATATTTATATGACGGCGGATGCCCTTGAGTACGGTGCGGACGGGGAAATTACGGAGAATACCTACGGCAAAATCCGCAGCCTCAACGTGGTATCTACAGATGACATGGTGAATTTTACCGACCATGGCAGCATTGTGGTGGCAGGACAGGATGGTGCCGCAAAATGGGCGCACAACTCCTGGGCGCCTGCGGCAGCCTGGAAGGAAGTTGATGGCAAAGTGCAGTTCTTCCTATACTTTGCGGACAATGGGGGAGGCATCGGAGTATTGCAGTCCGACAGCCCCACAGGACCATTTACAGACCCTTTGGGGGAGGCGCTGATTTCCAGAAAGACACCGAACTGTGCTGATGTGACATGGCTGTTCGATCCGGCAGTTTTGGTGGATGACGACGGAAGGGCTTATCTGTATTTCGGCGGCGGAATTCCCGAAGGGAAAGTGGCTGATCCCGGCACGGCAAGGGTGGTGGAGCTTGGAGACGACATGATCAGCATCAAGGGAGAACCGCAGAGAATCGATGTACCTTACCTTTTTGAGGACTCGGGAATCCACAAGACCCAAGATAAGTATTATTATACTTATTGCTCCAACTGGCAGGTGGATGAGGAGGGAACGGCTAAGTACGGTTTTCACAGTGCGGAGATTGTCAGTATGGAAAGCGACAGCCCCATGGGACCTTTTACAGTGAAGGAAAGAATCCTGGAGAATCCGGGAAAATACTTCGGACTCTACGGAAACAATCATCATTGCGTATTCAGTTTCCGAGACAGATGGTATATTGCTTATCACACCAGGGTTTTGGAGAAGGCAATGGGAATTGAGCACGGTTACCGGTGTACTCAGATTGAGGAGTTTACCATGGGGGAGGACGGCACTATCGGCGTAATCTCCCAGTCCCTCGGCGGAAGAGAGCAGTTGAAGTATGTAGATGCCTTCGCAGAGAACAGTGCCGTGAACATGGCGATGCAGGCAGGTCTGGACACTGTGAGCACCGGGGAAGCCGGAGTCATGGCGCTCGCAGGCATAGACAGCGGTGACTATCTGAAGGTACAGGGGGTGGACTTCGGCGAAAAGTCTCCCGCGGAACTGACAGCCGGGATAAGATGTACAGCGGAGCCGGACGAAAGCTGCGTTATTCAGGTACGGATTGATACTATGTCCGGGGAGGTAATCGGCTATCTGCCGGTAGGAGGGGGCAGTGAGGCTTCCGGTGACGGTTTCCCGGAAATCAGGATGGCTTTGGAGCAGGAAGTGACGGGGGTACATGATTTGTATTTTGTGTTCAGCGGAAGCGGATACGAGATGAAATCCTGGAGATTTGAGTAGAAAAACGATGAAGAAAGAAAGCGGCAGAGACCATATCGGACTCCGCCGCTCCTTTTCATGTATAAATATTATTCCGTGACGGAAGCCAAAAGCTGCACGAATGCAGAGTTCCAGTAGATGGCAACCTCGTTGGTGGAATAGCTGCCTGTCATATCGCAGAGGCACTTGGCGGGAGCTGTGTCCGTGGTGAAAATACCTTTTACGGTTTCGTCAGCCAGCCAGTCGCAGGGACCGCCGGAGAGCATACCGGGCATAGCCTTGCCCAGGAAGCCGGAAGGTCTGTGGTGAGGATGCTTCACTGCATCCGTACCGCAGCCGGTAATGTAACATAACCCCATGGGATTTCGTCCCAGCAAGTAGTGAAGCTGTTCTGCCGCCGCATCCAGATAGCGTCTGTCCCCGGTGAGTTGCCAGGCATCGTAGAGATGAAGCCCGTTGTTTGCGGCGCTTAAGTTGCTGCCCCATACATATTCCTTTTCTGTCAGGGCAGTGCCGTAACCGTCGGAATTTACTGTTTTTAAGAGAGTATCCGCCCTGTCCAGCATTGCCTTTACAATAGCGCTTTTTAACGCTTCATCCACGGGGCGTCCGGCGGTGAGGTAGGCAAGGTTTCCGTAGCTGCCCATGTCAGCCCAGCCGTAGCCCAGCCGGATTTTTTCCTTTGCAAGCCTTTCAAAGTCTTCCCGATACTCTTTATCGCCGAAAGTCTTGTACAACTGGGCGGCAGCCCAGTATCTCTCGTCGGTGTCACATTCGTCACCGTATTCCCCTGTACTGATTTCGGGCGGATTTTTAAAGCCGCCGGGAAGCTCCATGGTTTTCATGGCTTCATAAGCCTTACGGGAAACTTCGGCCAACTTCTCTGCGTATGCCGTATCGTACTTTGCGTAGAAAGGAACTGCCATTGCACACACAGCCGCAAAGTCAGCGGTGGCGGTGACAGAGACAGGGCTGATGACAATCTCTTCCTTTTCTTCCTCCGGCATGACAAATCCGCAGAAGCTGCGGCAGGAGGCTTTGTGATAGAGAGCACCGTCTTCACGTTGCATCTTCATCATCCAGTCCAGTTCGTACTTCAGCTCCTCCAGATAGGCGGGCAGATTACGAGTGGCGGTATCTCTGTCGGGAGACACATAGCTGCTGCATAGTGTTTCATTTCTCTCGTAAGCGTAGAGCAGCTGTGCCACTGCCATGGCGCCGGGTCCTACATACCGCCCGTAATCTCCGGCATCGTGCCAGCCTCCGGATACTTCCCTTTTTTCAGCGGTGCCGTATACGGAAGCCATTTCCGTGTGACAGGCTTCGTGTCCGTAAATCCCTGCAGCCTCCCCGGGCAGCCGGCAGCCGCAACGCTGGAGATAGAAGAAAGCCACAGACTTTTGGAACACGTCGGCATAGACATCGGGTGCGACAGTGAAGGTTTCGGACTCACTGTGGTCTTCGGCCATGATATAGTAGCGCCCCGGTTCCGTCACTGCGGAAAAGTCGCCAACGAAGTCGGTCTCTTTTGCGGAAACATTTTCCACCCTTGTGTCGGCCCTGCCGTCGGTGACAAAACTTCCGTCGCTTCTCATCACGGCGAAGGAGACAGGCTTTTCGCTGCGGATTGTCACTTTTTTCTGCATCCCCGGCAGATAGCCGCACTGATTCACAAAGACATTCTTGTACATATGTAACCCCCATTTCCGAGAATGCCCGTTCATATGTGAACTCATATGGGTACGGGCAATTTCCCAAAACAAATAATTGATATTCAGATTATGGCACGAGCTGTTTCATCGATACAAGCAGTAAATTGCTGTCTTGTACTCATTATTTGCGGCCGGTTTCGAAACTTCTTCTATTCTTCATCCTCATCCGTATCTTCTTCCCCAGCCATGGGGCGCACGGTGATGCCGTTGACCACCACACCGCCGTCCAGCCGGATGACCAGACATTCCAGACCATTGATGGTGCGTGTCTCAATGAGGTCGGTGTGGTCGGGACTGACCTTGATGACGACGTCCGGGGTTTTGACCTCAAAGGTTCTTGTATTCATGACGTTGCTTGCCAGAAGGGAAGTGGTCTCCCCGGCTGTCTCATCATAATGTCTGTCGAAGGCCTCCAGCTTTTCGTTGGAGACGCCGCTGTCTGCCAGAATGGTTTTCACCTCATTTTTCGCCAGAACAAGAGGCTCCGGCTCCTCCTTGTGTTCCTCCGCCATCTCGGTAAGCTTCTCGTGGATATTTTTTACTACCTCGATGCCACAGTCTTCTCCCAGAGTCTCTTCAATCAGCGCCTGAAAGGTTTCTTTCTGGTCTCCTGCGGAGAGAGGGAGCGGGCAGCCCAGAAGCTCGGATACAAAGCCGTCCCTCAGTTCCTCGGAATCCTTGGAGTAATAGAG
>JAEDMI010000079.1 GCA_016303085.1 Acetatifactor sp. | reverse complement strand
CGTAGATGTGGGGTATGCAAACGCTCGTAAGCGTGGGGTGTGCAAACGCCCGTAAGCTTGGGGTGAGAGAGATATGCAGAAACAAACGATATAATGTAGGAGGATATTTCATGCAAAAATATGTAATGGCTTTGGATCAGGGGACTACCAGCTCGCGCTGCATTCTATTCGACAGGGAGGGAAATATCTGCTCCATGTCCCAGAAAGAATTTACCCAGATTTATCCCCGGCCCGGCTGGGTAGAGCATAATCCCATGGAAATCTGGTCGTCCCAACTGGCAGTGGCTACAGAGTGCATGGCCATGGTTGGCTCAGACCCGGAACAGATTGCGGCAATCGGTATCACCAATCAGAGAGAAACTACCATTCTCTGGGACAGACATACGGGAGAGCCGGTATATAATGCCATTGTGTGGCAGTGCCGCAGAACCTCAGACATGATTGAGGAATTGAAAACAGACGGCTTTGACAAGAAAATCAGAGAAAAGACGGGATTGATTCCCGATGCCTATTTCAGTGCATCCAAGATTGCCTGGATTCTGGAAAATGTACCGGGGGCAAGAGAGAAAGCGGAAGCGGGAGACTTGCTTTTTGGTACGGTGGATACCTGGCTGATCTGGAATTTGACCAAGGGAGCGGTTCATGTGACGGATTACACCAACGCCTCCAGAACCATGCTTTTTGATATTCACCGGCTTTGTTGGGACGAGGAAATCATGGAGCGTTTCGGCATTCCGGCGTGCATTCTGCCCGAGGTAAAGCCTTCCAGCTGCATCTTCGGACACACGGATTCTTCGGTACTGGGCGGAGAAATTCCTATTGCGGGGGCAGCGGGGGATCAGCAGGCCGCTTTGTTCGGACAGTGCTGCTTTGAACAGGGAGAAGTTAAAAATACATACGGAACGGGATGCTTCCTTTTGATGAACACCGGGTCGGAAGCAATCGCATCCAAATCCGGGCTGTTGACCACCATTGCGGCAAGTACAGCGAACCGTGTGGAATATGCCCTTGAGGGAAGCGTATTTGTGGCCGGCGCAGGGGTACAATGGCTGAGAGACAGCATGAGAATGCTGAAAAGTGCGGCACAGTCTCAGGAGTACTGCGAGGCTGTGGAGGATACAGCGGGAGTCTATATTGTTCCTGCTTTTGCGGGAATGGGGGCACCCTACTGGAACCAGTATGCCAGAGGTACGGTAGTGGGGCTGACCAGAGGCTGCAGCAAGGAGCATTTTATCCGGGCTACATTGGAATCCATTGCCTATCAGACTTCGGATGTGTTACGCGCCATGGAGCAGGACAGCGGAATCTGCTTAAAGAGCCTAAAGGTGGACGGCGGGGCCAGCGCAAACGATTTCCTGATGCAGTTCCAGGCGGACATTGTCAATACGCCGGTACACAGACCCAAATGTATCGAGACTACCGCATTGGGAGCTGCATATTTGGCAGGGCTTGCTGTTGGTTACTGGAAGGATAAAAATGAAATAAAGGAAAACTGGCAGATTGGAGCCGTATTCACACCGGGAATGACGGAGGAAAAGCGCAACACTCTACTGAAGGGGTGGAAGAAAGCGGTAAAATGTGCTCTTGTCTGGGCGGAAGAGGAATAAAGCAGGAAAACGCAGCTGCATCGAGACATTGGCAGTTGCGTTTTTTATTGTTTAAGTATAAAATGAAGACCATACAGTGCTGTTTATGGAAAGAGCAGGTGTGGGATTGGTTAAGAAGGCAGATGAAATCCAAAACTACATAGAACAGATAATTGCGCGGAGGAGACGGGGGAGCTACTTTGACTATGAGACCTGCCAGGAAATTCTGGAGCATGCAGCTGAAATGAACTCGGACGCCATATTTGGAATCGGTTATTATTATTTTGCCGAATATTATTGGAACGAGGACGATAATGAGAAAACCATGTATTGCCTCGGCGAGTGTACCAAGTGCTTTCGGATGGTGGGAATGTATGAATTTCTGGCCAGAAGCTATAACATGATGGGTGCTGTGTCGGTGCATCAGGATAATCTGATTGTGGCGCTGAATTATTATTATACCGGGCTGCAGTATGCCGAAAAGTATGGGTTGCAGTATGAGCATGCCATGCTGGATACAAACATTGGGTATATACTGGTGCTCATGAGGCGATATCGGGAGGCTGCGGAAAGATATGAGCATGCTCTGAAGCTTTATGAACAATCGGAAGACAGCTATCACTATATCTTCAATTTAGCTCTTGTCATGACTTACAGCGGAATTTGCTACCTGAAGCTGCAGTATCCGGATCGGGCATTCGCATTGTGGGATAAGCTGGAGAAGCTTCAACAGGAATTTCCGGACAGAATCTTCCCCGAAATAGATATTCTGATTTTTCAGGCCGAGTGCGTGGCAGCACATGGAACCCGGGACAAGCTGTGCGAGTGTATGGACGGGATTCTGGAACGGCTTCGCGGCACGAAGGACATCGGGAAAGTGGGAGACTGCCTCCTCAATATAGCCGAATTATTGTGGAAATTCCAGGAATATGAGAGGCTGGATGAATTTTTCCGCATAATAGATGCCAGGGGATTGGAAAAGCAGCTGATGCTTGCAATGGATTTATATTCTTATCGGAGCACCTTTCTTCTTCACGAAAACAGGACAGAGGAATATTTACAGCTCACGAGAAGTTATTTCGCCGCATTTGAGCAGGACAGACAGAATAACAGGCAGTTGACTGCACGTGTGATAGAACTTCGGGATAAACTGAAGAGTATGACAAAGGAACGGGAACAGATGCTTGCCTACAACAAACATCTGGAGAATATTGCTTTGTATGACTCTATGACAAATCTTGCAAACCGCACGTTTCTGAACGAATATACGTCAGAAAAATTCGGGGAAGCGCAGCGGGAGAATAAGCTTCTGGGTGTGGAATTGCTGGATATAGACAGTTTCAAAAAATATAATGATACTTATGGACATTTGATGGGTGATGTCTGCATTGAGGCGGTGGCAGATATTTTGCGCAGCGTTTGCAGCGAGAAGGTTTTTTGCAGCCGATACGGCGGCGATGAGTTCATGATTATCTACAGTGATTTGTCTGTGGAGGAAATTCGACAGACCGTGGAGGAGATACAGCAAAGGGTGAGGGCGCTGGCTATTTCCCACAGGACATCGGAGTGCTCAGATATTGTAACGGTCAGCCAAGGAGTATTCGTACGGCGACCGGAGGAAATGGACAGAGAATGGGATTTCAATGCCCAGGCGGATATAGCACTCTACCATGCAAAGCGGGACGGCCGAAACAGATGCAGAATTCACACAGAGTATTCGCAAATATGACTATAGCGGGAAGGTGACGGGATGTTAGTTCAAAAGTACAGGGATATGCTGACTCAAAAATCTGTTATCAGGCAACTTTCTGAGTTTGCTACAGCGAGAGGAAAAGAAATCGGGTACGAAAATGTATTTGATTACAGTCTCGGAAATCCGTCGGTTCCTGTTCCGCAGGAATTTACCGACACCATGATTCATATGTTGACTACAAGGGAGTCCAATGAGCTTCACGGTTACAGCCCCAACCCCGGAATTACAAGTGTCCGGGAGGCAGTGGCAGCGTCATTGGAAAAAAGATTCGGGCTTCCATACCGAAAGGAGCATATTTTTATGGCTTCCGGTGCCGCGGGAGCGCTGGCTCATGCGTTCCGGCTGGTGACGGAACCGGGAGATGAAATACTGACCTTTGCTCCTTTTTTCCCCGAATATCACCCTTATGTGGATTTGACCGGCGCAATACTGAAAGTGGTGCCGCCGGATACGGAGAACTTTCAGATTCATTTTGAGAAATTTGAGGAAATGCTGACGGAGAAGGTGATGGCAGTGCTTATCAATTCACCCAACAATCCCTCCGGTGTGGTGTATACCCGCCAGACGCTGGAAAAGGTGGCAAATATCCTGAGAAAGAAATCCGCGGAATACGGACATGATATTTTCCTGATTTCGGATGAGCCTTACAGGGAGATTGTGTTTGATGGTGCGGAGGCTCCCTGCGTGTCCCGGTTCTATGACAATACCATTATGTGCTATTCCTTTTCAAAATCCCTGTCTCTGCCGGGGGAGAGAATCGGTTATGTGGCTGTCAATCCCCGTTGCAAGTATGCGGAGGAGATGGTGTACATGTGTGTACAGATTTCCAGGGGAACCGGGCATAACTGTCCGCCCTCCATCATTCAGCTTGCCGTGGCACAGGTGCTTGATAAAACTGCGGAACTCAGTGTCTATGAGACGAATAGGAATATTCTATATAGAGAGCTTGTGAATCTGGGCTTTACCTGTGTCAAGCCGGGCGGAACCTTCTATATCTTTCCTAAAGCCCTGGAAGAGGATGCCAAGGTATTTTGCGAGAAGGCACTGAAGTATGACCTGATTCTGGTTCCGGGAGATACCTTTGGCGCGCCGGGCTATTTCCGCATGGCATATTGCATTGACACGGAGAAGGTGAAGCGCTCTCTGGAGGCTCTCAGAAGATTCGTGAAGGAAGAATACGGACGGTAAGTGTGAAAACAGGTTTGCAGGAAACGGAAAGGTATGGTGATTAACATTGTATCAGGCGGGGCTTGTACTGGAAGGCGGAGGAATGAAGGGAGTGTACACCGCAGGAGTTCTCGATTTCTTCCTGGATAAGGGAATCGAGTTTTCCAGTGTGTACGGGGTCTCCGCGGGAGCATGCCATATGTGCAGCTATCTGTCAAAACAAAGAGGAAGAGCGTTGGATATCAGCATCGACTATCTGGACACCAGACGCTATTGCAGTCTGGAGAGTCTGGTGACGTCGGGAGATTTATTTAATGTGGATATCTGCTATCATTTGATTCCCGATTATCTTTATCCCTATGACAATGAAGCCTTTGAGCAGTACCGCGGGAAGGCATACAGTGTAGCGACGGATATTGTGACGGGAAAACCGGAGTACTTCAGGATTCGGGACATGAGAAAGGATATTGATAAGATTCGCGCTTCGGCATCTCTGCCTCTGGTGTCCAGAAATGTGAAGATAGACGGCAGACTTTATCTGGACGGCGGGATCAGCGATGCAATTCCGCTCCAACAATCCGTGATGAGCGGCAACCGGAAGAACGTTGTGGTCATGACGAAGGAAGTGGGATTTGTACGTAAACCTGCGTCGCAACTGGCATTGATAAAGGCTCGCTATTTCAGATATCCCAAGGTGGGTGAGCTTATGGCGGAGCGGCATATTCATTACAACAGGCAGGTCGCTTATGTGGAAAGTCAGCGTGCGGCGGGAAAAGCCTTTGTCATTCGTCCGCAGGTAGCGGGCAATGTGGGCAGAGTGGAAAAGGATCCGGAGAAGCTGAGAGCATTGTATCGGCAGGGATATGAGGATACTGCCCGCAGGTACGGGGATTTGCTGAAATTTTTGGAATCATAGAGAAAACAGATAGGAGAGCAAGTCATGTTTGAAATAATCAAAGCAATTATTTACGGTATTGTAGAAGGTATCACGGAGTGGCTTCCCATCAGCAGCACCGGACATCTGATTCTGGTGGAGCAGTTGATTCCCTTTGAAGGAATCAGCGAAGGCTTTTTTGACATGTTTGATGTGGTCATACAGTTGGGAGCGATTCTGGCAGTGGTGGTTCTGTTCTGGAAGCAGATTTGGCCCTTTGCTCTGACGAGAAAGTCCAGGGAAGGAAAGACGGGAATCGGTTCCTATTTTAAAGCGGATATCTGGAGCATGTGGTTTAAGATTCTGGTGTCCTGCGTGCCTGCGGCAATTATCGGCGTTCTGTTTGATGATGTGTTCAACAGGCTGTTCTATAATCCCGTCTGTGTGGCACTGGCGCTGTTTGTTTTCGGTGTTGCATTTATTGTGATTGAAAACTGTAACAAGAACAAAGCCCCGAAGATTACGTCATTGGCGGAAATCACCTATACAACGGCTTTTTTAATCGGTATTTTTCAGGTCATTGCCGCGATTTTTCCCGGTACCTCCCGCTCCGGTGCTACTATCGTAGGTGCACTGTTAATCGGAGTTTCCAGGACGGTCGCTGCGGAATATACCTTTTTCCTGGCAATTCCCGTCATGCTGGGTGCCAGTCTCCTGAAGGTTGTGAAGTTCGGGTTTTCCTTTACCACACTGGAGCTTACACTGCTTCTTATCGGTACGGTGGTCTCCTTTGCAGTGTCACTGTTTGTGCTACGCTTCCTGATGGGCTATATCAAAAAGCATGATTTCAAGGTATTCGGATGGTACCGGATTGTGTTGAGTATTGTTGTGCTGGTATATTTCGGGCTGATTGTTAACCTGTGAGACTGTTCCGAGCGTCGTGCGGTATTGACAATTTGTTGAAAAAAGAATAAACTGTCGGTGACAGGACAGTCCTGTTGAGGAGAAAAAATTTATCAGTTTACAGTAAGAAGGGAGAAAAGTTTTATGGCAGCAACAAAGAAAGTAACCACGAAACCCGTAGTGAAGGCTACCGAGGCAGCCGTTAAGACCACCGTACCCAAGACAGAAGAAAAAAAGGCGGAAGTAAAGACAGTGGAGAAAAAGGCAGAGGCAAAGCCTGCAGCAAAGAAGGCAGAAGTTAAGGCAGAGGTGAAGCCTGCGGCAAAGAAGGCACCTGCCAAGAAGCCTGCAAAGAAAGCAGAACTGAAATCCGCTGTATATGTACAGTTTGCAGGAAAGTCTTATGCACAGGAGGACTTGCTGAAGATTGCAAAGGATGTATGGAAGTACGATCTGAAGCAGAAGGCAGGAGATCTGACCAGTGTGGAGTTGTATGTAAAGCCTGAAGAGAGTATGGCTTACTATGTGATGAACAAGGAATTCACCGGAAGTTTTTACATCTAAAATTGCCATGAGGCACAGGGTGCCCGACGATTATGGTTATAGTACGATATGCGAGATAAGACCCCAGAGTGAGATTAGCGCCTTGGGGTCTTCTGATTAAAAGGAATTGTTTTAGGAGCAACAAATGCGGCAAAAATCTGAAAAATATTTCTTTATCATATATATTCTCGGATTTCTGGTTATGGCATTGTCCGTAGCGCTGTTTCAGCCCTTGGCCGATGTGCCCCCCTTTTTCCCGAATCCGCCTGATGAACATGCAAGGTATCTGGTTCCGAAATATATTTGTGAACACGGTGTCATTCCCACCGGGTTTGAGGAAGAAATCAGAATTCCGAGCTATGGCTTTTCATATGCACTGTATAATGCCTTTCCCTATATCATCCAGGGTTATGTAATGCGGTTTGTGAGCCTGTTTACCGATTCTGAGGTTGCTCTGCTCTATGCTGCACGTGGAGTGAATGTATTTTTCGGGATGCTTATGGCAGCAGTGGTGTATCTGATAGGCAGACGCCTTTTTCGGGACAGACGTTTCAGATGGGTTTTCTGTTTTGCTGTGACATATCTGCCGGAGAACATATTTGTGCATACTTATGTGAATACAGATTCGTGCTGTATGCTTTCCACGGCGATGATATTCTATGCATTGGTCTGCAGCTATCAGGATGGGTTTACCCGGGCAAACCGGCTTTGGCTCAGTGGAGGAATTATTCTCTGTGCACTTTCCTATTATAATGCCTACGGATATATTTTGAGCAGTATATTGCTGTTCCTGGCTTATTTCCTGAATAAGAAAGACGGGTACTGGACTTATGACTGGAAAAAAATGTTGAAGCAGGGCTGTTTTATCAGCGCTGTGGTCCTTCTGGGAATCGGCTGGTGGTTTATCAGAAGCTATATTGTTCTGGATGGGGACCTGTTGGGATTGAAAACCAGAAGATTAATGGCGGAACAGTATGCGATTGAACTGGTGAACCCACTGACAATGAATACCTTCCGCGATATGGGCTATTCCGTATGGGAGATGATGTCGGAAAAGAATACCTTAAAGGAAGCTCTGTACAGCTTTATTGCGGTGTTTGGTTCAATGAGTATTTACGGGTCTCAGTGGACATACCGGTTTTACAAGTTATTTTTTACATTGGGTGCGCTGTGTTTATTATCTGGCTGACAGAAAGTGCCGTGAAAAACTGGGTTGGAAAAAAGTATTCTTTCATATCAATATGTGGTTTTGCATTCTGATGCCTCTGTTCCTTATGATTTATTATGCTTATACCACGGACTATCAGCATCAGGGAAGATATGTCCTGCCGGCACTTGTTCCGCTGATGTACTATTCGGTCAGGGGAATACAGAAGCTTTCAGGGCTTCGCATCAAGAAATTTGTTGTGCCGGATGTCCTTGTCAATATAGGAGTTGGATGCTGTATACTGATTATCTTAATTGCAGCGGTTAATATTATCTATTTTAATGCATTACCGATGTATCTGGAAGCGGGGCTTGTGCTGTAGAGCATGAAGCCCTGTTTTATATTTATTTTAGAATTATTTTCTGCGAAAGCTGTTGACAATATATATCCTTAGTGCTATTTTAGGTTTAGTAAATGTTAGCACTCTTCAATGTCGAGTGCTAATAACAGAGAGGGAGGTTCAGAAATGGAGCTGGATGAACGAAAAAAGAAAATCCTGCAGGCAGTCATCCGTAATTACCTGGAAACAGGCGAGCCGGTTGGCAGCAGAACCATTTCAAAGTATACCGACCTGAATCTGAGTTCAGCTACAATCCGAAACGAGATGGCAGATTTGGAGGAAATGGGCTATATTCTTCAGCCTCATACCTCTGCAGGCCGAATCCCTTCCGACAAGGGTTACCGCCTCTATGTGGATACCATGATGGAGGAGAAGGAACGGGAAGTTGTGGAGATGAAGGAAATGCTTGTGGAGCGTCAGGATAAGATGGAGACGCTTCTGAAACAGGTGGCAAAGGTTCTGGCACAGAACACACAATACGCCACCATGGTTTCGGCACCTCAGGTCAAGAGGAATAAGTTGAAATTTATTCAGCTCTCCCGAGTGGATGCAAACCAGCTGTTGGCGGTCATCGTGATTGAAGGAAATGTGATTAAGAACAACATTTTGAATGTGGATGCGGATTTGTCCGACGAGACACTTTTAAAGTTGAACATTTTGCTGAATACTAACTTGAACGGGTTGTCTATCGACGAAATCAATCTGGGAATGATATCTGTCATGAAGCAACAGGCAGGTATCCACAGCGACATTGTGAGTGAGGTCATCGATGCGGTGGCGGAAGCCATAAGAGCCGAAGAGGATTTGGAAATTTACACCAGCGGCACCAACAACATTTTCCGTTATCCCGAACTGGCTGATCAGCAGAAGGCCAGCGAACTGATAAACACCTTTGAGGAAAAGCAGCTGTTGGGTGAACTGCTTCAGGATACCGCAGGCGGGGAGGAAAACACGGGTATTCAGGTTTATATCGGTGCCGAGACCCCGGTGCAGAGCATGAAGGACTGCAGTGTTGTCACCGCATCTTACGAGTTGGGAGACGGTATGAAGGGAACAATCGGTATTGTGGGTCCCAAGCGGATGGATTACGACAAGGTGGTCGGTACACTGAGAACCATACAGTCGCAGCTGGATGAGTTGTACAGAAAAGATGACACGAAGTAGAAAGGGAGATAATATGGCGGAACAGGAAAAGGAAATATTGGAAGAAGAAACAGTTGAATGTGAGGAAAGTACCGCAGACAGCGTAAAGCAGGATGCTTCGGAAGACACTGCCGAGAGCGAAAACCCGGAAAGCGAAGAAGCTGAAGAGAACAGTGATACAGATGAAGAGCCGGAGGAAGCTGAGGACTCCAGAAGCTGGGCAGAAAAGAGGGCGGCTAAGAAACAGGCGAAGCAGGATAAAAAGTCCGATGCCATGAAGGAGCAGATTGAACAGCTGGAGGATAAGGTAAAGCGTCAGCTGGCCGAGTTTGAAAACTTCCGCAACAGAACGGAAAAAGAGAAGTCGGCAATGTTTGAGACGGGAGCAAAAAGTGTTATTGAAAAGATACTTCCCGTGGTTGACAACTTTGAGAGAGGGCTGGCTACCGTACCGGAGGAAAAGAAAGAAGACCCCTTCGTGGACGGCATGAACCGTATTTACAAACAGCTTTTGACGGAACTGGAAAATATCGGCGTGAAGCCTATCGATGCGGTGGGACAGGAATTTGACCCCAACCTCCACAATGCAGTGATGCAGGAGGCAAGTGAGGAATATGAATCCGGCATTGTTGTCCGGGAACTGCAAAAAGGCTATACTTACCGCGACAGTGTGGTTCGCCATTCCATGGTCGCCGTAGCAGAATAAAGGAAACAACAAAATTTTAAATATAAAAACAAGCATGTAGGAGGAAACAAACATGAGTAAGATTATAGGTATTGACTTGGGAACAACAAACAGCTGTGTAGCTGTAATGGAAGGTGGTAAACCCACCGTTATCGCAAACGCAGAAGGCGCAAGAACTACACCTTCCGTTGTTGCATTCACAAAGACAGGAGAGAGACTGGTTGGTGAACCTGCAAAGCGTCAGGCAGTTACCAATGCAGAGAAGACCATCTCCTCTATCAAGAGAGATATGGGTACTGACAACGGACGTACCATCGATGGAAAGAAATACTCTCCTCAGCAGATTTCAGCAATGATTCTGCAGAAGCTGAAGGCAGACGCCGAGAGCTATCTGGGTGAGAAGGTGACAGAGGCTGTCATCACCGTTCCTGCTTACTTTAATGATGCACAGCGTCAGGCTACCAAGGATGCAGGTAAGATTGCAGGACTTGATGTAAAGCGTATTATCAACGAGCCTACA
>JAEDMI010000078.1 GCA_016303085.1 Acetatifactor sp. | reverse complement strand
CTGCCTCGTCCTCCGGGCGGGGTATGAACATGCCTTTTCTTCTCTCCATACCCCGCCTCGCCCTCCGGGCGTGGTATTTCCGCACAGGGGTATGTAGCTAAAATATACTTTCCAATACCCTCTATGGATTTTTCATTCCAACACTTTACTGAAATAATATACATTTTCAAAAGCAATTTTCAGCTCACCGGTACAAAACATAATCCTGCATTTCCCGCAGGAAGCCACTCTCTGTCAGCGGTACTGCCGCTTCGGGCGGATATTCCTTTACCACAATGCGCTTTTTCCCGGGAAGGATTCTTCCCCGCCGATATTCATCAGTAAACATAGACAAGACTTCTTCCGGCTCCGCCCCATCAAAAATGCGCAGTGTCTTGCCCTGTCTCTCCATGAGCGCCACCGGCAAGCCGCTCCGAAAAGCAATGACCGTCCCCGGCACATTGATAAACCCTCTGTCTTCCTCATGAGGCAGCAATTTCCCCCAGGGCTGCATCGGGTCGGCAGCATTCAGCCACATCGTCTCCTCCCGCGGATGCAGCAATGCGGCGGTCACGCCCTCAAAGTCCTTTCTGCGGATAAACTGCGCCCCTGAAAGCCCCTTTACAAAATAACCTCTTCTCACCTGCCCTGTGTATTCCTGCACACGCAGAAGATTCAGTGCCTCCTGCCAGGACAGACCGTAAGCGGCAGCCGTTTCCCGACACAAAATCAGATATCGGTCAAAGCAGCTGTCCATCTGCTCCTGTACTGTCAGGGGCCGCAAGGGTCGTACCAGATCAAACCGTCCCGCCTGCAAAGCCTTCACGCGGACATTTACCCGCTGCCTTACCGTGGCTTTCTGCGTTTTTTCACGATTCTGCCACTGGCGCACCGGTACAAAGCTATCCGCGCAAACGATTCCCTTTTCTAACAGGGAAAGCAACGTATCATGGGGTGACTCTCCCGACAATACATTGTTCAGTGCCTGCATGAAGCTGGCTCCCCGTTTTAAGAGCGCTTCCGCCACAAGTCTTTCCTTGTCCGAAAGCGTATCCCAAGGCACCTCCGGCTCCCTGTCCCAGTCAATTTTTTCTGTGGCATCAAAGCGAAGCCTCCGGTCTTCCTCCATATGCCAGAAATACTCGCCCGCGGCCAGAAGGTTATCCAAAAGTCCCTCTCTGTAATTTCTCACTCTGGCAGGGAAAATTACTTCTTCCCATAGATTCGCCGGCACAGCCATACCTGCAAAAGATGCAACTGTTTCTTTCAGGCATTCCTCTCCGGGAGCAGAGCGCTGTATACGGGAAAGCAAAAGTGCCGCATAATTCTCCGGGGGACAAGTAGAAATCTCCTCCCTGCGGTTTCTTAACGTCTTTATTCGTGCCCGTTTGTATAACTCGGCATGGTAATATATCACTTGTTTTTGCCTTGATACAGCTTCCGGACTGTCCGCTTCCGGTAAAGTGATTTTTCCGGTATCACCCATATCCGGCATCGGCTTAGCCGCGCCCTTGGTATCAAAAGTTTCCTCCTGCGAAACTACTTCACCCTTCCGGCAAAGTTCCTCCAGTACCTCTCGTGTATTCTCCTCTGTCCATCCGTAGCGCAACGCCACCTGCCCTGCGGTTGCCCCGCCCCGATAGCGCAACATACGACGGACAATATGGGCTGTCGCTTCTCTTTTCCCCAGATTCAGGGCCTCCCGGTACTCTTCCTGCTGTTCCGCTGCAATCCAAAGCCCCTGTTCCAAATATACCGCACGGCCCTCCCCAGCCAGCACTTCCAGCCACTCCACAGGAACCTCCAGTTCCCCGGCAGCCAGATCTCCTTCTGTCATCAAAAGGGAATGAAGCTGCCTTTCGTCCTGAGGAAGCTTTCTTCTCTCCTGTACCTGAGAAAGTTCCTCTGCTCCCGGACGTACCAACTCCTTTTCCTGTTTCAGCGCTTCCTCCACAGCCGCATGAATTCCCCGGGGTGTAGGCGCGTAATCGTACATCACCGCTGCCTCCTGACTCCATTGCAACGGCAGCGACATGGGAGAAGCCGAGTCCGTATAAACTTCACGCACCACAATTTCCCCGGCGTGAATCTGTTCCAATATTTCCCGTACTCCGGCCACATCCCAGAGTTGTCTCATGCATTCCTGCCGGGTCTCTCGAATCAGAGGGTGCTCCTTTTCCCGCACTACTCTGTCCAACATCTCCGCGCTCCGAAGCCGCTGCATCCAAAGAGGCTGTCTCCCGTTTTTACGCACACCCATCATCAGTGCTCTGCCGCAATTATAACGGAATGCCATGTTAAAGAGAGGCGTAGCCGGAAGCAACGCCGACAAAACAGCTTCCGAGGTTTCAGCGTTAATCCGGTACAGCAATCCCTCCGGGATTGCACCATCCCCATAAGAATAAAGCAGAAAACCATCCTCCTCATCTACGCTTCCTATATTGATACCAAGCTCTTCCCTGGCAGTCTGTGCTGCCAGCAAAGCCAGCGGGCTGTTAATCTGTTTTCCGAAAACAGAGTGAATCATTAGCTGGCTGTTGCCTGACTGATCCCTGAAATGCTCTGCTATGTTGGTTCTGTCATCGGGCAGACCTCCCGTTGCAGCAATCTGCCGTCGCAGATACCCGGCAGCAAGGTTTGAGGCGGACTCGTCCAGCCCAAGCTCTCCCAAAGCCTCCGTCAACCGCCCGTTACTGTCCGCTTCATGAAGGTTACGATAAATCTTTCCGAACGCAGCACCTGTCTCCTTATTTCTGCCTTTTAGTTCTCCCTTCCAGAAAGGCAGTTTTGCCCCTTCCACGGGAGCCTGAACCACACTGACGGTATCCCTGCCGATATTTGTCACCTTCCAGGCAAAAGCACCCAGAATAAACCTGTCACCCTTCTGTGTCTCGTAGACGAACTCCTCGTCCACCTCGCCAACCTTCACGCCGTCCTCTGTCCGCACAGAATAAAGACCCTTGTCCGGAATGGTTCCCCCCGCGGAAACCGCAAGCATCCTGCTGTAGCCGTCACCCTCCACACTCTCGTGAATTCTGTCATATAAAATTCGTGGTCTCACCGGTACATCTTTTTTATGTTCAAAATCTCCCGCCAGCATACCCAGAACCGCTTTTACGTCCTCCTTTGTCACATTGCGGAACGGCCAAGCCCTGGGCAAAAGCTCCATCACCTCATCCACCTCATAACCCTTGAACGCCGCCATTGAAACAAGATGCTGTGCCAGCACATCCAGACAGCCCTCAGGCGGATTTAACTTCTCCACCTTTGCCTCTCTGGCAAGCTGTGCCGTCATGCCACACTGCACGCATTCCGCCGCTGTTCTGGGAAACAGATACATGACACTGATGCGGGAAGGATTATGCCCTGCCCGTCCCAATCTCTGCATGGTGCCGGAGATGGTGCGGGGACAACCCACCTGCAATACCTGATCAATGTCACCCACATCGATTCCAAGTTCCATGGAAGAAGTAGCACACAAAAGCCGCAGTCTGCCTTCCCGCAGGGCTTCCTCCGTCTCCTGCCTCTGTTCCTTGGAAAGACTTCCGTGATGCACCCGGGCAAAGTCCTCTCCACCCAGAAGATTCACATAATAAGCCAGTTTTTCTGCATATCTCCTGCCCTCCACAAAGGCTATGACACTGCGGTTTCCCTGACAATATTGGTACACCAGCGCGGCAAGTTCCTGCCACACCGGATCTTTTCTCTTTTTGTTTGTATCCACATAGGGACTCAAAACCTGAAGCTGGACTCTCTTTTCCATAGACGGTGCCGCCACAGTGACAGGTTCGGGCGCCAGATATTCCGCAGCACGCTCCAACGGCGCAATCGTCGCTGACAAACCGATACGCTGCAAATGTCTTTTACACAACGCGTCCAATCTGGCCAGAGACAACATCAAATGCGCGCCCCGCTTAGTGTCAATGAGGGCATGCAACTCATCAATAATCACAGCTTTTGCCGTACAGAGCACATTCTGTCCCGTCTTACTCGTGAGCATCAGGTACAGAGATTCCGGGGTAATAATCAGAATATGAGGCGGCTTTCTCGCCATCTGCTGCCGTTCCCGCTGAGTGGTATCCCCGGTGCGGATTGCCACGGAAATCAACTCTTCACCGCCTATTCCCTCCAATGGTCTTTTCAAATTTTCACGAATATCAGCAGCAAGAGATTTCAGCGGAGATACATAGATGAGATGCAACTCCTGCTTCAGACTCCCTTCCTCCGCCTGCTTTTTAAGTCTGTCCAGGAATACCAGAAAGGCAGAGAGAGTTTTTCCCATTCCGGTGGGCGCGGATACCAACACATGCCCTCCCGCGGCAATAGCAGGCCAGGAAGCCTCCTGTACCTGCGTAGGCGCTCCCAGCTTCTCTCGAAACCACTTCTCTGTGCGGTTGTCAAATAATTGCAGACAATCCCTCATTCCTTCTTTTTGCCTTTCCGCTTTTTTCTTCTATCTTATTCGTTTTTTGCTTGACAATCAATCTCTTTTTATTTATTATTTTACTGTTACGATTTACTTCGTATCGGCGCGTGGCTCAGCTTGGTAGAGCGCTGCGTTCGGGACGCAGAGGTCGCGTGTTCGAATCACGTCGCGCCGATGAAAAAAAGAATAGCCTCTCACATCAGTGAGAGGCTATTCTTTTTTATTAGACATTCGACTGTGCTTTGTACATGCAATACTAAATAAATCTGTAACCTTTCCGCAAAAATGCTTCCCCGATACCGAAGATAACAAATATGGTTCCGACGCTCATGGACTGCTGGAAGCTGAATATATTATTTAATGTATAAGCCAACAGGCAAAATCCGCAGGCGCAGACAATCGGGTTTTCACGTCCCTTTTTCATAAAATCACGCATGCCGCTGACCATCATTCCACCGAACCCTATCAGTCCCAACACCCCTGTATTAACGAGAATTGTCAGCCACTCATTATGTGCATTCGTCAATCTGGCAGTACCGAATTTTTCCTTCACATCAGCTAAAAGTACTGCATTTTCACCGCTGTACAGAAATTCCGGCATACAGTCTGGCCCAACCCCTATCACCTTATGTACCAAATTCTGACTTGTAAAACACCTCCATCCCGCCGACCAGGTTGCTCCTCTGGAGCTACCCCAATTCTCATTAAAAGTAAACAACTTATATCCCGACAGCTTTCCTATGCTTCCGGGACGGACTGTGTTGACTGTTGCCAAAAGGAGCACTGCCGCTACTGCTGCCGCACATCCAAGCACTGCCGTTTTCGCCAGAATACAAAAAAATTTTTCCGAATATGTGCCCTTTGTCTTTCCCCTCCATACCCATATCAGGCATAAAACCGACACCATTGTCATAACAACCGGAAGCCATCCAAATGTAAGTTTTTCACCGAATCCACCCACATAACTCATCAAATACTCTTCGGGTGCAAACAGTCTTACCATATAAACAATCAAACAGCCTCCACAGAGCAGCACCATCTCCTGCCAGAAAACCAACATCCTCTCCCTGTCCTTCACAGAACAGCAAAACATAACCAGCAGGACAACAGCCAACGCTACCAGTCCGCTCTCACTGCCCTGGACAATCAGACTTACAAAGCTTAAAACCGTGTATGCCATAAGCACAGTCTTCTGCCATGCCTTCATCCCCGGCTTTGCCCAGGGAAGGACAATTCCCAAAAAAGCAACCGAAACCGCGTAACCGCAATACCAGTTGATATTCCCGATGGTAGATATGTATGAAGGCCCGGCATATGCCATCTCGATTGGATAAATCCCGAATCGGTTCAGACAACCAAGCACAAACACGGCGGCAGATGCCGGAATTGCCAGAAAAAGAACCCACCTTCTGGGACACCACAGGCGGGATATCAAAAAATAAATCGCTATAAGAATCAGTTGAGGTATAAGTCCCATGTACCAGCCCCTTGCGCCCCAGAGTGCATTTTCTCTGTAATCCGTCAAAGCGTAAGAGAGCAACAATGCAATACAATATACCGCTGCAAAAATATCGGTCAACGAAATGCGCTCCCGCATCATTTCTTTCAAAGAATATGCTTCTTTCTTATCCCGAATATAGACGATGAAGGAAACCAATAAATAAAGCAGAAGAGGAACAACCAAAATTTTTCCTGCATTTATACTCAGACGGCATAGAAAGGTAGACTTATCTGTTCCGATATGCGTATATCCCTCCTCATTGTAAAAAGGAAATACTGCCAGCATCAACATAATATACAGGCATACCGTATAATCCAAAAGTGCCTCAAGAAAATTTTGGACATTGTCCATGATATGCTTTCCTGTTCTCTTTTTCTTCTGTGAATACAAAAACATAAATCCGTCTCCCCCGAAACAGAATCCTTTTTATTCATCATAGTCTACTCCTCAAGGTTCGTCAAATGCTTTTCCCGTCTCCGCTCAAAGCTTAAATATCCCTGATGTATCATGACAAAACCCAGTGGTCCGCCAATAATTCCCCATATTCCAAAGAGTTTGATTCCCGCGTAGATGGACAGCAGAATGGCAATGGGAGGAACCCCTACCTTTTTCCCAATCAACTTCGGCTCCAGAAGCTCCCTGACAAAAATGCAAACCATATAGAGCAACAGACAAAAAAACGCGCGGAGATATTGTCCCAGCAGTAACTGTTGTATTCCCAGCGGCACCAGCACAATTCCTGTCCCAATAAAAGGCAACGCATCCAAAATTCCCGCCAGCATTCCCCACAGCCCTCCGTGTCTGATTCCGCATATACTCAAAACAGTCGCCGAAAGTCCTCCGATAACGGTCATGATAATCACCTGGGCTTTGACAAAGGTAGCTATATAGCGGATAATTCCACAGATAACTTCCAGCAGCATATGATACTCTTCTCTGTCCAGCATGCGGTTCATAATATTGTCATAATCCTTCGCCAACAGCACGGTAGCAATCAGAAAACTGACCAGAAATCCGCCAAAAGCCGCTGCTGCCTTGACAAACTCCAGAGACTGTGACAGCATGTCCGGCACAAATTGCAGCTGAAACCAATCAATTCCGTCTCGCACTGCGGAGAAAATGGTATCCTCCAGATATTTATTGTCTATTTTTATCGTCTTTCCCACCACGTCGCAGATCTGATGAATCACGGAAAAAATGTCTTCTTCTATCGAATCCAGATTCCCCAACCACCCCGGCAGGCTGCCCACAATCCAGGAAAACAGCACCCACACCAAGAGTGCGAAAATCACGCATGCAATCAATAACAACAAAACAGCTCCTACCTGACGGTGAATCTTCATCCTGCCCTGCATCTTTTGAAGCAATGGTCCGAAAATGGTAACAAACAGCATGGCAAGCAAAATAGGCGCGGATAGCGGTGCAATTACCCTTAAGAAAAAATAAACTGCTCCTGTCAAAAGGAGCAGTATCACAAGCCTGTTTTCTTTCAGTTTTTCTTCCATACCAAGAACCTCCCAAACGCTTCTTCCATGTTCTTAGTATGTTTTGTTTCGTTAAAATCATGACAGGGTAAAAAAGGAAAATGCCTTTGTTTCCGGTTTTGTTTCAAAACATAACAGCTTTCCCGAAGCAGGATGACTGAAAGCAATTCTGTAAGCACAAAGGGCAACCGTCCGAATCCCCAGCCTTGCGGAACAGTTCTCCGATACCTCATCCCCATACTTTACATCACCCAAAAGTGCCATTCCAGCATTTGCCATCTGAGCACGAATTTGATGAAATCTTCCGGTTTCAATGTGAATATCTGCCAGAGAAAGTTCCTCTCCGGTGGATATTGTCACCGTCTGCAAAATCCGATATTGCAGCACTGCTTTCGCTCCTCTTTGTCCTTCGCTGTTTTCTGCTACGCTTTTCTTGTTCACAATGACCGCTTTCCCATCCGGTCCCTTATACATATAATCCACAAGTACCCCTTCCTTTTCGGAAGGTTTTCCACAGAACACGGCATAATACTGTTTATTCAACAGTCCGGAATTCTCCTGCCCGCCCAGCTGTTTTGTCAGGACAGCTGCCGCATTTTTATTTTTTGCAAAAACAAGCAATCCTTCCACCGGCTGGTCTAACCGATGAATAATGCCAAGGTAGGGCTGTCCCTTGGCTCCGTTTGTACGCGCCAGATAGTTTTTCAGCTCACTGACCACATCTGCCTGACCCACACCGGCACTTTGTGTGGCAAGTCCTGCGGGCTTTCTGATAACAAGCAGTTCTTTGTCCTCGTAAATAATTTCTGTTCTCATCTATCGGTTCACCCTCAGTCCCTTGGGATAATGGTTTTTCATAATACCTCCCGCCAGTTTTCCCCAACCCAGAGAAAAACCGTCCACACAAATCAGATACCAGCCCTTCTCTCCCTCTGCCGGAAAGGTCTGTCCGTTCAGATAAGTAGCTGCCGCCGCTTCCCCCGATTTCAGGTTCCACACATGTACCGCATCTCCGGGCGACAAAGCCAGCGCCAGCGCATGAGACGGCTCAAACCGGTTCTTTTTTATCTCTCCCAGATGTAAACCGGGCCGCAAAACCTTTAATCCTTTTAGACCCGGCATATCCTTTGGGGCAAGATAAAGATTGTCCCCGAAGCGAATATATTGTGCTCCGTCCACAGCCTGTCCTACCGTTCCTTTCAGGTTCTCCCGGCAAAAAGAAAAATACTCTCCCAGCTCCTTCTCAGGAACTGTTTTTTCTGTTCCGATACCGGCAACGCTCCCGTGCCATCCCTCCGGTAATTCTCCTTCCTTCACCAGCGCTGCCGCAAAATGTCCCTCTCCCTTGATTTTGTGAGGCCAGAGGCGAACAGTACCCGCAAGATTCCCCTCGCAATCTCCCAACCCCATGGCTGCACCGTCCACCGCAGCCACTTTAAACTCGGGATGTCTTTCCAGAAACCTGCGGATGCTTCCCTCGTCTTCCTCCTCCGCAAAGGTACAGGTAGAATATACCAAGCGTCCGCCGGGGCGCAGCATCTTGGCTGCACATTCCAGTATCTCGTCCTGTCTCTCCGCACACAGCCTTACGTTCTCCGGGCTCCACTCCTCACAGGCTGCCTCATTCTTTCGGAACATTCCTTCCCCTGAGCAGGGAGCATCCACCAATATTTTGTCAAAAAAACCCGAAAAGTTCTCCGCCAGCCTTGCAGGAGACTCGTTGGTAACACAGGCGTTTTGAATCCCCATCCGCTCCACATTCTCCGACAGAATTTTCGCTCTGGTGGGATGAATTTCATTGCAGAGCAGAAATCCCTCCCCTTTCAGCTTAGCCGCCAGCTGAGTACTCTTGCCACCGGGAGCGGCACATAAGTCCAATACCCTGTCTCCGGGTTGCACTCCCAGCAGCTCCGCCGGAGCCATGGCGCTGGGTTCCTGAATATAGTATATCCCCGCCTCATGACAGGGATGCTTTCCCGGCTGGTCGGTTGAATCATAGTAATAACCGTTCTCTGCCCAAGGCACGGGAGACAACCGGGCAAAACAGGTCTGCGCCTCCTGCCCTCCGGAGCAAAGACCATACACCTCCGCTGCGCTTTTCCCTTCCACATTCCGTTTTAAGGAATTCAGCCGAAGGGCCTGATACCGCTCCTCCCCGAAAGTATCCAAGAATGCTCCATATTCCTCTCCCAGCATTCTATTCATTCTATCTAAAAAAGCCTGTGGAAGCATATTTACCCATACCTCTTCTCTTCAGATTTGCCTCTATTCTTTCACAAATCCCAAAGGAAGTCAACGTGTACGTTGTCTGCAGCCTGTCCCCCACAGCATATCCTCCATTTGCACGAAAGCAATGCTCGGTAATACAACTATTCAATCGCTATATACACGTCCATGTACGGAATACCATTCTTCTCATATTCCTTTTCAAAACAGGAAATGATTTTCTTATCCTCTTTGTGGGCGATTCCGTTGACCTTCATATGGGTCATCAAGACCTTATACGCATTTGGAATCAGACAAAATGGGGCTTTCATTGGTTCTTTGATTGTAATGGCAATATATTTCTGCGTTTCCTGACTGAGGACATTCCACTTTGCGTCATCTGCCGCCACACCGTCCTCCAGAATCAACGCTGCCGCATACCCGTGCATATTGTAAACATTTACCTGCTCCTGAGACAACATCGGGAAATCCCATCCGATAACCTCCGGGTGCTGTATATTCAGCGCCTTTGCCCACTGCCTTACATGATTAATTGCATCTTCCTCCGGCTCCGTGCTGATGACGGCATACCTGATATATCTGAATGCTTCTACTGTCTCTATCCGAATATCCGAATATGCTTCATCGCTTATATTCATATTCTCCCTCACCAGTTCATCCATAGAGCAGGAGAACAGATTGCATATCTCTACCAATTTATTTATTTCCGGATAGACCATATCCAATTCCCACTTTGATACCGTCTGTCTGCTAACGCCAAGCTTGTCCGCAAGTTCCTCCTGGGTCATCCCACTTCCCATTTTCCTAAGGAACTGTAAATTCTGTCCAAAACTCATAAATCACACCATACCTTTCCGCTGTCTGCACAATTTTTTAATACTTGTTATCCTTCGCCGCCGTATCTCACAACCGTCAGCAATATGCAAATGCCGCGCGTCACTTGTTACACATATTCTAACATGGTTTGCCCGAACCATTCCACCACCTTTGCTGTTCTGTTTACAGGCAAAAAGCAACCGGAGGTTGCAAATAAATAAGCCGTCCACTCACAATAATATGAATGGACGGCTTACTTTCGTTTACACCATAAAGCGGTATAGCACACCCCACCGCTGTTTT
>JAEDMI010000077.1 GCA_016303085.1 Acetatifactor sp. | reverse complement strand
GATTTCTCCTGCGCGTACTTGGAAGGAGACATTTTTTACCACCTGAAAATCCTGTTTATTAAAGACATCCATATTTTTTATATCCAGAACCACATCGCCGAATTTTGCGGGAGCCTTCTCGGTCTCAAAGTTTACCTCACGACCCACCATAAGATTCGCCATTGTCTTTGTGGAGGTTTCCGCCACATTCAGCACGTCAATCAGCTTTCCTCTGTTCAGGATGGCACATCTGTCCGCAATCCGCTTGATTTCCTCCAGCTTATGGGTAATCAGGATAATGGTCTTTCCGTTGTCACGCAGCCCTCTGATAATTTCCAGCAGGAAATCTATCTCCTGGGGTGTGAGAACAGCTGTTGGTTCATCGAAAATCAGAATTTCAGCTTCCCTGTAAAGCATTTTCAAAATTTCCACGCGCTGCTGGGTAGACACATTGATATTTTCAATGACGTCCGTAGGGTTCACCGCCAATCCATATTTCTCTGAAAGCGCACGAATATCGCTGTTTGCCTTTTTCATATCCACTGTGGGGATAAAGCCCAACAGCTTTTTCACAGGCTCCGTTCCCATGACGATGTTTTCCGCTATGGTATAGTTGGATACCAGTTTAAAATGCTGGTGCACCATACCGATATTCAGCTTTGTGGCATGGTTGGGCGATTCCAGCTTCACCTTTTCACCCCGGATATAGATTTCACCCTCGTCAGGCTCGTACATACCGAACAACATACTCATCAGAGTGGATTTTCCCGCACCGTTTTCCCCAAGTAGCGCATATATCTCGCCCTTCTTAATCTGAACGGTCACATCATCGTTTGCCACGATTCCCGGAAATCTCTTTGTGATATGCTTCATCTCCACAATATATTCATAGTCAGCCATATCTTCCTCTTTCCGTGCCGGAACACATTTGATGTTTCTATCTTAACAGAAAAAGAGGTGCTTATACAAGCACCTCTTAAAATTTTGTGTTACATTACCAGGTAAAGGTCTCAGGGGTAATTCCGTTGAAGTTTGCCGCAGGAACAATTTTTCCTGCCTTCAGTTCAGCCTGTGCAGCATCAATCTTGGCAATGGCTTCCTCCGTGAGCTGACATCTGCCGGATTCGCTGATATACCCGGTGGAATCGGTTGCTGCTGTGAGGGTCACACATGCACCCTTGAAGGAACCGTCCTTCACAGTATTCAGTACATTGTAAACCGTGTCATGCATTACCTTAAGTCCGCTGGTCAGAACAATATTGGAATCGCCGTTTGCACCGTCATCATACTGGTCAACATCACAGCCGATAACCATTACACCCTCTGCTTCCTTTGCAGCGGTGAATACACCGTTACCGGAATTACCTGCTGCTACAAAAATGATATCACAGCCCTCGGCAATCAGTGCGTTTCCTACCACCTTTCCGGTTGCTTCATCGGAAAAGTTTCCGATATAGTTTCCGCCTACATTTGCACCGGTTACATCGGTACCTGCGTAGGAAGGCAGTTCTACAATTTCAACATTCAGTCCCTCGGTTTCGTTTGCGTACTTCACACCGCACTCAAAGCCGTACTGATAGTTTACGTTGGAAGGGAATGCGATTCCGTTTACAACTGCAACCTTTCCGCTCTTTGTGGAAAGGGCTGCAGCCATACCTGCATAGAAGCCGCTCTCCTGCTCTGCATAATATACTCCATATACATTGTCCAGAGGTGTATCAGCAGTAAGCTCCGTGCCTTCCACTGTGGGCCAGGAATCAATCAGGATAAACTTGGTATCGGGATTTTCCTTAGCAATATCACCGATGCCCGCAAACTGGAAACCACAGCAGACCATCACATCATACTCTGCAACCACATCTGCCACAGCCTGAACCGCAGCAGCAGAATCTCCGCTTTCCTCTCTGATAGGGGTAACGGTTGCGCCTTCGTTCTCCCCCACAAACTTCAGGACACCGTTATAAATATCCTGATTAAAAGAACCATCGTCAACGCCTGAAGGGCTTGAGAAAATGGCAATCTTCATTCCGCCTTCCGCATTTCCGTTTCCTGAGTTACTGCCGCAGGCAGCCAGCGAAAAAGCCATGACGGAAGCAAGCACTAAAGCCAAAAGTTTTTTCATAATATATCCTCCTGTTTTTTCGACAAATTCTGTCGTTGTTTGTTACATGGGATAATATAACATTACCCTCCGTAAAATTCAACTAAAATTTTTGTAACAGTTCAGTCATGATTCTAAAGCCAACAGGTGCCTGCATGCTTTCACTGTTATTTCTGCTCCAGATGTACATCCAACTGGTTGAAAGGAATCTCGATTCCGGCTTCATCCAGTGCCAGCTTGCAGTTCTCCGTGACACGCCACTTGCCCGTCCAGAAATCAGCCTGTTTAAACCAGCAGCGCACCCCAAGATTCACGCTTGATGCAGCAAGCTCATCTACAAACACCATCCTGTCCATATCCTTTAAAACCGCATCGTCTTCCATAAGCACATTCATGAGAACTTCCTTTGCACGTTTTAAATCTGCTCCGTAAGAAACGGAAACAATAATATCCATTCTTCTGTTGGCCTGAGCCGTCATGTTCACGATGCTGTTGTTGGCAAGACTGCCGTTTGGCAGAATAACCGTCTTGTTGTCCACGGTCAAAAGTTTTGTGTAAAAAATCTGAATCTCCGTCACCGTTCCCTCTTTTCCGGTGGAACTCTCCAGAATATAGTCTCCCACACGAAAGGGCTTTAGAAGCAGAATCAGCACTCCTCCCGCCAGGTTGGAAAGGCTTCCCTGAATGGCCAGGCCGATAGCCACACCGGCAGAGCCCAAAACCGCCACAATGCTTGCCGCATCCACCCCGAAGGAGGAAGCAAGCATCAGTACCAGCAGAACATAAAGCGCCGCCTTCACAAAGGAGTCTACGAACTGCACGGCTCCCAGTTCCGCGCTTGCGCGTTGCATGGACTTTTTGATAATTTTCCGAATCAGCTTAATCAGCTGTACACCAATGAGGAAGCAGACCACAGCCAATAGGACTCTGACTCCGAGATGAAGCGCTTTTTCAGGCAGTTTCTCAAAAAAACTTTTTAAAACACCCGGCTGTATCATTTCTTCCAGTGAATCCCCTGTCAGCAAACAAAAGTTCATAATTATTTATCCTTTACTTTTTTCATTTTTTTTGCAGTCTTATTTTTTTCCTTCTCTCCGGCAAGTTCCTCCTTTGTAAGAGGAATATATTTCAGAATACTCAGAGACAAAGGTGCAAGTTTTACCGTGACAGAATCCGCCCGGTCGTCACATTCCACTCCCCTGGAACGCTTTGCCCGGCTGTTCACCATGCCCGTCCCGCCGTATTTCACATCGTCGGAATTGAATATTTCCTTATACCTTCCGGCTGCGGGTACACCGACGGTAAGTTCCTGCGGAATACCTGCAAAATTAGCTACAACCAGAAGCATTTCATCCTGTTTCTTTCCCTTTCTCGCATAGGCCAGATAACATTTTTCAGCGGCGATATGGTTAATCCATTCAAAACCTTTGGGAGATTCATCCAGAGCATACAGTTCCGGATTGTTTCTGTATATACCGTTCAAGTCACTGACCAGCTTTGCGATTCCCTCATGTTCGGGGACGGAATTCAGATTCCATTCCACAATTCTGTTCTCATTCCACTCGTCGAACTCACCCAAGTCCTGACCCATGAACAGCAGCTTTTTCCCGGGATGCGTCATCATATATGCATAGGTCAGTCTCAGATTCGCAAACTTTTGCTCTCTTTCCCCCGGCATCTTCCCAAGCATGGTTGCCTTTCCGTGTACCACCTCATCATGTGAGAATACCAGCATAAACTTTTCACTATAGGCATAAATCATGCTGAAGGTCAGTTCACCGTGGTGATAACTTCTGAAATAAGGGTCATAGCGGATATAACCCAGATAATCATTCATAAAGCCCATATTCCACTTTAAGTCAAAGCCCAGCCCGCCGTCATTTAGGGCACCGGTAATTTTGGGGAAAGCGGTACTTTCCTCCGCTATGGTAATCACACCGCGATTCCGCTTTTTCATAATGGAATTGAGATGCTTAATCATTTCTATGGCTTCCAGATTATCATGCCCGCCATAGATATTAGGCACCCATTCCCCGTCATTTTTGCCGTAGTCGAGATAGAGCATACTTGCCACGGCATCCATGCGTATACCGTCCGCATGATACTTCTCCACCCAAAACAGCGCATTGGCAATCAGATAGTTGGAAACCTCCGGTCTGCCATAGTTGTATATCAGGGTTCCCCAGTGAGGGTGGAAGCCCTGTCTGGGATCCCAGTGTTCATAGAGACAGGTTCCGTCAAAGTTTGAAAGTCCATACGTATCTCTGGGGAAATGAGCCGGAACCCAATCCAGAATCACGCCGATTCCCGCTTTATGTAATTCATTGACAAAATACATAAAATCCTGAGGAGAGCCATAACGGGCTGTAGGTGCATAATAACCGATGACCTGATACCCCCACGAGGCATCCAGCGGATGTTCCATGACAGGCATCAGTTCCACATGGGTATACCCCATCTCCTTCACATAGGGAATCAGTTTCTCTGCTATGGTTCTGTAGTTTGCATATTTTCCGCCGTCCTCCGGCTCCGCAAAGGAACCAAGATATAATTCATAAACACTGATCGGTACATCTCCCGTCTGAAATTCCTCACGCTTGTTTACAAATTCAGAATCCTCCCAGACAAAGCTGTACAAATCGGTAATTACGGAGGCTGTATCCGGCCGAAGCTGTGCCGCGTTACAGTAGGGGTCTGCCTTCAGATAAGTCAGTCCGCCCTTCAGCTTTAATTCAAACTTATAGTTATCTCCCGCCTTCGCCCCGGGGATAAAAATTTCAAATATGCCGGAATCCCAGAGCCGTCTCATCTGGTGTACTCTTCCGTCCCACCTGTTAAAATCTCCTACAACACTGACGCGCAGTGCGGCGGGTGCCCAGACGGCAAAGTAGGTTCCCTTAACACCGTCCAGAGCCATGGGATGCGCACCCAGCTTTTCGTATATGGTATAGTGGATCCCGTTTTTAAATTTGTCCGTATCTTTTTTTGTAATCAGAGGCGCATATCGGTATGCCTCCCCACTCCGGAATGTCACTCCGTCTCCGCCTTTGACTACATAATGATATACCGGTACTTCTTTATCCGGCATAGGGAGCAGAGCCGCAAAGTAGCCGTCATCATCCGCTCTCTCCATCTGAAAGGTCTCGCCCGTCTCGTTAAAAACAATAGCCGCCTTCACTGCCTCGGGAAAATAGGCCTGGACAAGAGTCTGGCTGCCGGACTTGTGGGGACCCAACAGCGCGTGCGGATTGTCGCACTCAGAGTAGATAATTTCTTCAACTTTCGGCCAATTCATCAGCTTATATAATCTGTTATTCATACTTTATCCCTTCTTTCCCTCTGTCTCAATATCCGGTCTGTACCGCATGTACCTCTTCAGCATATCCACGAAATACACCTTGCTGAATATTTTACAATTCATGCAGAAAAAGTCCGCTTCTAAGTTTTGGTTCAAACCATGTGGACTTGGGCGGCATCAGCATCCCCTCATCCGCCACATTCTCCAATTCCCTCATAGATGTGGGATACATGGAAAAAGCCACCTTCATATCGGTATGTACTCTTCTCTCAAGCTCCTTCAGCCCCCTGATTCCCCCCACAAAATCAATCCGGCTGTCTGTCTTCGGGTCACTGATTCCAAGCACCGGCTCCAGCAAATAATCCTGCAACAGAGAAACATCCAGCCCCTTCACCGCATCCTCCGAGCGTATTTCCCCGGAAGCAGTGAGTTTGTACCATACATCCTCCAGATACATTCCAAAAGTTCCCTTTTCTTTTGGCTGAAATGCCCCCGAGCCGATTCTTGTCACCGTAAAGTTTTTGCTTAACTTTTCCAGAAACTCTTCTACGGTCAGACCGTTTAAATCCTTTACAACTCTGTTGTAATCCATGATATGCAGTTCTTCATCCTGAAACAGTACGGAAAGGAAATAGTTAAATTCCTCTTCCCCTGTACATCCGGGATGCTTCTCCCGCCGTTTCAGTCCCACCTTTACCGCAGATGCACAGCGGTGATGTCCGTCCGCAATGTAGATTGCCGGAATTCGGGAGAACTCCTCATAAATGATAGAAATCATCTCCTCATCTTCTATCACCCACACACGATGTCCGATACCGTCTCCGGATGTAAAGCTGCAGACCGGGTTCTCTTCCTTTACCGTTTCTATGATACCCTTCAATACCGCATTCCCACGATATGCCAGAAAAATGGGTCCCGTCTGCATATTGCAGGCATCTACATGGTGAATCCTGTCAAGCTCCTTGTCTGCCCTTGTATTCTCATGCTTTTTTATCACATTGTTCAGGTAGTCGTCAATGGAAGCACATGCTACAATTCCCGTCTGGCTTCTTTCGCCCATGACCTGTTCATAGAGATAATAGCATGGTTTTTCATCTTTTACAAATCTGCCCTCTGTAATCCACTTCCGAAGAAGATTCGCCGCACGCTCATAAACCTCAGGTGAATAGGTATCCACACTGTCGTCAAAGCCTGTCTCCGCTCTGTCGATGGAAAGAAAAGACTCCGGATTCTTACGTACTTCCTCACACGCCTCGCTTCGGTTGTACACATCATAGGGCAATGCCGCAATTTTTTTCTCCGAACCGGGTGCCGGACGATATGCCGCAAAAGGTCTGATTTCTGCCATAAGCCGCTCCTCCTGTCTTCTATCTGTTTTCGCTGCCAAGCAGCTCCGAAAGCGCCCTGCAATCCACACAGATTGCCGGTCTGATACCAAAGCCTTCGGCACCTGCTTCTACACTTATCAGTTTTTCTCCTCCGTAACCGTTTGACACAGCCTTGCAGGCGCTGGCCGAGTCCTCCCACGGATCTCTCAAAAGCCAGATATATTCCTCCAAGCCAAAGGAAAGCGAATACGCTTCATACCATTTAGTCTTATCCTGAGTTACAGCCGCTTCCGTAGGCACGGCATATATACTGATATCCGCCTCCCCAAACCAGACCAACTCTTCCTCCGACAGCAGAAACACCCTGTCTTCCGTATTGATACCGTAAGAATCCGTCAAAATATTTCCCACGGTAAAAATAGACTTTTCCCGCAGAACCGCTCTTTCCTCTTTCGAAAAATTACATAAAAATCCGGGTTCCGTACTGTATCCGTTCTTTTTTTCGGACATGGCACCGGAATCCGGAGCCTTATCCCCATAGAGCACTATATGTTTTTCGCTGTTCAGCCAAGTTCTTATATTTGCGTCGGCCCAAAGATTACTTCCCCGCGCGAACGCTGCGACAGAAGGTTTCGGCGTCGTTTTCCAATAATCCGTTCCTTTGTAGGAATTATATGTACCGCTCTCCGCCGCATCAAAACACTTCATGGTGATTATCTTTTCGGAAATCAGAATTGCCTGTAACTTATCCTCCGACAAATGAAGAACCAGCCATTCTATAGGCTCTCCCTCATAAGTTCCGAGTGTCACCTTATCTCCCGGTACAAACTCTTCCGCACTTTGTTCTTCTTTTCTGTCCGCTTCATTTTTTCTATGCATTCCCTGCCATATGGCGAAAGATGCCGACATCAACAAAACACATCCTATGAAAAACGCAAAAAATAAAATTGTCTTCTTTTTCCTACTTCTGTCCTCCGAAGTATTCTGTTCCTTTTTTTGAATTCTTCCTCTCCCTGCCGCCTGACCGTTAATCACTTCCAGGATTCTGTCTAAATCCCTGTCTTTTGTCCCGTCAATCCATTGATTTACCATCAAAAAATAAGATAAGGACTTTGTGAGTTCAACCTCTTCCATCTTATAGACTACGATGGGCACGTGGCTGCTCACAGCTCTCTCCACTTCCCGAAATACATGCTGTGAACGGTTTGATTCTTCTGACAACAGGAGAAGCATGATGTCGGCTCCTGTAATTCCGTCTATAATTACCTCGGCATACTCCCGGCCGGGTCTGATATCTTTTGGGGCAATAAAACAATTATGTCCGCTGCCTTCCAACAATCGGCACACGGAATCCGCGAATTCCGCATCCCGTGAAGAATGTGATATAAAAATATGCATCCGTAACCTTCTTTTACAAAATTTTCACTTTTCATCTTTTCAGAATTATTGTATCATAAATTTAATATGTTGAACAGAAAGGATTTGAAAAATATGACCGAAGAAAACAGACAGCTTCTGGCAAGAATAAATGCGTACGCAGAACATGCGCTGGGTGAGATTGACCCCCAGAAAGTTCCCGTCTCAACACAGTTGGAAACATTAAAACCTGTCATGACAGAAATCGCACAAGAAAAGGGAATAAGTCTGGAAGACATGTTCATCCTATACATGGATCTCCAGAGCGAAGCTTCCTGCGCCACTAACAAAAAACTGGAAGAAAGCCTTCAGGATATTAACGACGGTATCGATGGCGGAATGCCTCTTCTGTTTCGTTAGGATAGTCCATTTTGCAGACTGCATAAAAAAGCCCCTCTGCTTCCGTACACTACAGATTGCGGAATTCAGAGGGGCTTTCTCCCTGTCTTTTTATCTCTTTACGATTCTAACCCGGAATACACCATCAATTTTTTCCAGAGCTTCAATAATTTCCTCGGTAGGTGTACTCTCCACATCAATCATGGTGTATGCCACCTCTCCTCTGGACTTATTTGTCATATCGCTGATATTGATTCCCTTTCCACCGAACGCAGCGGTAAACTGGGTAATCATGTTTGCCACATTCTTATGGAAAATAGCGACACGTCCCGCTTTGGTACAGATTCCCATGTCACAGGCAGGATAGTTTACACTGTTGCGGATGTTTCCGTTCTCCAGGTAATCCATCATCTCTTCCACTGCCATCACCGCACAGTTGTCTTCGGATTCCTCCGTACTTGCACCCAGATGAGGAATGACAATACATCCCTTCTGTCCTGCGGTTATGGGATTGGGGAAATCTGACACATAACGTGCAATCTTGCCGGAGTTCAGTCCCTCAAGCACATCCTTTTCATTTGCCAGCAAATCCCTGGCAAAGTTCAAAATAATCACGCCCTCCTTCATCTTTGCGATGGATACGGCGTTAATCATACCTTTTGTGGAATCCAGAAGAGGTACATGGATTGTGATGTAATCACAATCCGCATAGATATCGTCTACATTCAGCACATGCTTTACGGAACGGCTCAGGTTCCATGCCGCATTGACGGAAAGATAAGGGTCATAACCGTACACATCCATGCCCAACGCAACTGCAGCGTTCGCTACCTTGACTCCGATGGCGCCAAGACCGATGACACCCAGCTTCTTGCCCATAATTTCCGTTCCGGCAAAATTCTTCTTCTCCTTCTCGGCAGCTTTTGCAATATCAGCATTGTCTGCAGATGCCTTTACCCAGTCGATACCACCGATGACATCACGGGCCGCAAGCAGCATACCCGCAATTACAAGCTCTTTTACACCGTTTGCGTTGGCTCCGGGTGTATTAAAAACTACCACGCCTTTTTCCGCACATTTGTCAAGAGGAATATTGTTGACACCGGCTCCGGCTCTTGCTACGGCAAGCAGCTTCTCCGGAATCTCCATCTCATGCATGGAGGCGCTTCTCACCAAAACACCTTCAGCTTCATTGATATCGGCAGTAATCTGGTAATTTTCGCTGAAATTTTTAAGTCCCACATCCGCAATGGGATTTAAGCAGTTAATTTTATACATTCTGTTTTCTCCTTCCGGCTTCTTCCCTACGACTTTTTATCACCTGCGCTCAGCCGGGCATATTTGCGGCTTCAAATGCTTTCATAAACTCTACCAGCTTTTCCACACCCTCAATAGGCATTGCGTTGTAGATACTTGCGCGCATACCGCCCACGGTTCTGTGACCCTTCAGATTGACAAAGCCTGCAGCTGTCGCTTCCTTGACAAATTTGGCATCCAGTTCCTCGTTTCCTGTAACAAAAGGAACATTCATCAAAGAGCGGTCCTCCTTGCGTACTGTTCCCTGAAACAGCTTGCTCTCGTCCAGATAATCATAGAGAATTTTTGCCTTCTTCTCGTTATATTCCTTCATTGCTTCAAGTCCGCCGCGCTTTTTCAGCCACTTAAACACCTTGCCGCAGATATAGATGCCATATGCAGGCGGTGTATTGTACAGGGAATCATTGTCCGCATGGATTTTGTAGCGAAGCATTGTAGGAGTTCCCGGCAGTACATCCTCGGTAATCAAATCCTCCCGGATAATCACGATAACCACTCCGGCAGGGCCGATATTTTTCTGTACACCGCCGTAGATGACACCGTATTTTGTTACGTCCACGGGTTCGGACAGGAAACAGCTTGACACATCCGCTACCAAAGGCTTTCCCTTTGTGTCGGGCAATGTTTTGAACTTCGTTCCGTAAATGGTATTGTTCTCACAAATATATACGTAATCCGCATCTTCACTGATGGGCAAATCGGAACAGTCCGGTATGTAGGAAAATGTTTTATCCTCGGAGGAAGCAATCTTGTTTGCCTTCCCGTAGATGCAGGCCTCCTGATATGCCTTCTTAGCCCACTGTCCTGTTACAATATAGTCTGCCACCTTATTCTTCATCAGGTTCATGGGAATCATGGCAAACTGTTGGCTTGCTCCGCCCTGCAGGAAGAGGACCTTATAATGATCGGGAATATTCATCAGCTCTCTCAAGTCGGCTTCAGCCTCCTTGATGATGGTATCGTAGGCCTTAGATCGATGGCTCATCTCCATAACGGA